>JBFENN010000151.1:0-7824 GCA_041551115.1 Anaerolineales bacterium | reverse complement strand
TTGACATGTGTCAATTAGGAATTTGGCTGTTTCAAAATAGTCCAAGTCATTTGTTGCTTGGTCACTTACTTCGTCACATGGCACAAGGCAATGTTTACCTGATGCTTGGATGTTGCACATTGGTGGTAAATGATGAGCAGTTGAGCAAAGCTGAAGGCGCTGCTGAACTGGTGATCATCTAGATGTCAATGCTAAGTACTCGGTTGTCTATATCGCCTTAGTGCCAGCAGTAGAAAGCAATAAGCTAGGTGATTAACATCAAAATATTATACAATATCTTTGCAATACCTTGACAATTTGACTAGATTGTGCTATAATTTAGTCAATAATAGGATAATGAAAAGAATGAGGTCGTAATGATTGCCAATATGAAGGGTTTGCTACACCCGATTCCATCCCGGTTAGTCAACATAGATATCAAGATCACGCGCTGGATGGCCCGCTACAGCCTCAAAGTCCTTCGTCTCGGACTTGGGGTAATCTTCGTCTGGTTCGGTGCCTTGAAACTGTTCCCCGGATTGAGCCCGGCCGAAGATCTCGTCCGAAACACGATTTATTTTGTCGATCCCGATATTTTCTTGCCGATTTTAGCGATCTGGGAAGTGCTTATTGGTCTTGGCTTCCTGCTCGGCTTCTTCACCCACAAATTTGAGCGTCTGACGATTTTGCTTCTCTTCTTGCAGATGCCCGGTACTGCCTTGCCGCTTATCCTCTTACCGGAGGTTGTCTGGGTGCGGTTCCCCTTCGTGCTAACACTGGAAGGGCAGTACATTATCAAAAACCTTGCCATCATCGGTTCGGCGCTCGCGCTGGGTGCAACAGTGCGTGGCGGACGTATCGATCCTGAACCACGTTCGCTATAAGGAGTTCACTATGCTTTCTCTACGTATCGTCATTCTCTTAAGCATGCTACTCGGTGCTGCTGCATTGCTCTGGAGAATTGCCCCCAACCCCAGTAAGTTAGTCCTTCCATCCTCGGCAGACCTCTTTCCACTCGTTTCCGGATACAATCTAAACCGCCAGGAATTTGTTTTCCCGCGTGATTTTTCAGGACAATTCAATCTTGTCATTGTCCCGTTTCAACGCTACCAGCAGATGACTGTTGACACTTGGATACCAGTTGCTAAGGAACTTGAGGCTTCATTCCCTGGTCTTGTATATTATGAACTCCCAACGATCTACGCCATGCCAATGGTTTCGCGCACTTTCTTGAATGAAGGAATGCGCGCCGGTATTCCGGACGAGACCGCCCGGGAACGCACGATCACCCTCTACTTGGATAAGGAAGCCTTCATGTCAGGACTCCAGATTCCTGATGAAAAGGATATCTCACTCTTCTTGGTTGACGATATGGGCGAAATCTTGTGGCGGTCGCGCGGTGCATACACTCCCGAGAAAGCAGCAGAATTGGTCACTGTTCTGCAGCAACGCCGGTAATATCTCCAAGATCAAAATCTATCCGCAACCAGCCATAAGCAGATCAGAGACATCATTGTAAGCATGGGTGATTACGATGGAAAAATTCGACGCTAGTGCCTTCATTCAACTGGATAATCTATATAAAAGTTACCTAGAAGGTGGCCAGCCGCGCCAGGTGTTGCAAGGTACCAGTGCCAGCTTCAATCGTGGAGAGTTCGTGGCGATAATCGGTCGTAGTGGTAGTGGGAAGAGCACGTTGCTAAACCTGATCAGCGGAATCGATCGGATTGATAGTGGTGACATCCGTCTCAACGGACAGTCACTAACAACCCTGAATGAACACCAACGCACACTTTTTCGCCGGAAAAACATTGGTTTCGTTTTTCAATTTTTCAACCTGATCCCAACCCTGACCGTGATCGAGACTGTCACCTTACCTCTGGAATTGCTGGGGGTCGATTTGCCAACAGCCCGTGTCCGCGCAGCTTCGTTGCTTGACCAGGTTGGACTAGCTGATCGGCTCGATACCTTTCCCGACCGCCTTTCGGGCGGTGAACAGCAGCGAGTTGCCATAGCCCGCGCCCTCGTTCATGATCCACTGCTGGTGCTGGCGGATGAGCCCACCGGAAACCTGGATGAGGAAACTGGTCAGCAAGTACTTGAGCTCTTAGACCGCCTCTCTCGCCAAGTCGGGAAAAACATGATCCTCGTTACCCATAATATCGAGAATACTAGGCATGCAGATCGAATTGTAGCCCTACAAGATGGGTGCTTAGTAGACATATCCTCACAGATAACTAGCCGCTCAACTACACCCTTCCAAGCCCAGAGAGTGAGCTAGCCAGCGGTAATCAGCCAATCAATCACATTGGATCATAAGTTATGCCAGCTGCCGTCCCTCATTTTCCCCGCACATTGATTAAAGTTGGCTGGCGCTATTTGGCGAACCACTTCTGGCAAAGTTTCCTCATGGTAACCGGTATCGCCATGGGGGTTGCCGTGGTAATTGGTATCGATATAGCCAATGAAAGTGCTAGCCGGGCATTCGATCTCAGCACCCAAGCCATTACGGGCAAAGCTACCCATACGATATCCAGCGGTTCTCAAGGGATAATAGAACAAGTCTACACCGATCTACGCCTGGCAGGTATCAACACAGCCAGTGCACCAGTCATCACCGCATACGTCAGTTCGCCCGAGCTTGGTGACGAGTTGTTGCAGGTGCTAGGCGTTGATCCGTTTGCCGAACCACCGTTTCGAAATTACATCACAGACGAACAAGATCTGCTTGTTGCTGAGTTAACCAGCTTCCTGACCGAACCCGGTAGTGTTCTGCTCTCTCAGGGTTTAGCCCAGCGGTATAACTTGCGTATTGGAGATGGAATTCAAATCGATTATGCCGGTAGAACAACGGAAGGGGTTATCGCCGGCATCCTTCAACCCACCGACGATTTTTCTCGGCGTGCTCTCGACAGCCTCTTGTTGATGGATATTGCCTCTGCCCAAGAGCTGACCGGTAAGCAAGGCCTGTTGGACCGTATTGATCTTATCCTGAGTGTCGATCGAGAATCTGAGCTTGTCCAGGATATTGAAGCTATCCTGCCAACTGGCGTGACGATACAGCCGGTTGCAGCCCGCAGCGGTACAATCGCCGAGATGACTGCTGCCTTCCGATTAAATTTGACCGCACTGAGCCTGTTGGCGTTGGTTGTCGCCCTATTCTTGATCTACAATACGATGACTTTCTCGGTTATCCAGCGCCGCCCATTTTTCGGTACACTGCGCTGCTTAGGGGTTACTCGCTGGGAGATCTTCTTGATGGTTGTCAGCGAATCAGTGATTATCGGTACAGTTGGATCATTTATCGGCATCCTTGTAGGGATCATCTTGGGCCGTGGCGCACTGCTTCTTGTGACCCAATCCATCAACGATTTATTTTTTGTGCTTACCGTTCGGGATGTGTCGATTCCACTTATCAGTTTAGTTAAAGGCGCGTTTATCGGTCTCGCAGCGACGGTTACAACAGCCATATTTCCAGCTTGGGAAGCCGCCAGCGTGCCCCCGCGCACCGCCCTTTTGCGATCCGGGTTGGAGTCAAAGGCAGGCTATATTGTCCACCGGGTTGGACTCGCCGGATTTCTTGTCATTGCGGCTGGTTGGGGTATACTCGCCATCCCTACGCGCGACCTGTTGGTAAGTTTTGCTGGCACTTTCGCGGTAGTGATAGGCTTGGCGTTGCTCACGCCACTTGTCACCATCTGGATGATGAAACTGACCGGGACTCTGACAGGCCGTTTGTGGGGACTGCTTGGTCGCATGGCGCCACGCGAAGTGGTTAATGCTGTCAGCCGTACTTCAATCGCGGTAGCTGCATTAATGGTTGCCCTGGCAGTTACCATCGGCGTCAGCTTGATGGTGACTAGTTTCCGCTCTACAGTAACAACATGGATGAATCAAATTCTTCATGGTGATATCTACATCTCTGCCCCCAGCGCAACGGTCAGCCAACCTAGCTTGCCTCTTCAGGCTGACGCCCTCCAGCTGCTTTCTGAGTGGCCTGGTGTTGATCGCATCGACCTGCTGCAGACCGCACTGGTTGAATCCCCCTATGGACCCATCCAGGTTTCCGCCAACAATAATCCCAACGATGGTCTGGAGCAGCTCTATGCCGCCTCAGATTACCCGCCCGAAGAAATTTGGCCCGCGCTGAGTAACGGCGCTATCCTTGTCTCCGAGCCGCTTGCCAATCGGTTAGGGCTACCCCAGCACAATGGCGAACTTTCTCTTTACACTGCCTCCGGGATACACACATTTCCCATCGCTGGAATATTCTACGATTATTCTTCCATCCAGGGCAGTGTCATCATGGCGTTGGATGTCTACCGCCAATTCTGGCGTGATGACCAGGTTACTGCCGCCGCGGTTATTCTCAACCCAAGTGTTGATCCTGAGAGCACAGCACGCAAAATGAAATCATCGCTTGCAGGTACCCAATCGTTGCTTGTGCGATCAAACCGAGCGTTACGGACTGAGACCTTGGCGATCTTCGACCGTACCTTCACCATAACCGGTGCGCTCCAGCTGATGACTGTTTTTGTGGCTTTTGTAGGTGTCCTCAGCGCAATGATGTCCCTTCAGCTCGATAAACAGCGCCAGCTGGGGATCCTAAAAGCAATCGGTTTGACCGCCCGCCAGCTCTGGGGGCTGGTCGCACTGGAAACTGGCTTGATGGGTATGGTGGCAGGGGTATTCGCCATGCCAACTGGTTTCATATTAGCGCTGATCCTGATCTACATCATCAATCGCCGTTCCTTCGGTTGGACTCTCCAGTTGGAGCTGGCCGTTGATCCCTTTATCCAAGCGCTCGCTGTCGCCATCATAGCTGCCCTGCTTGCCGGTATATATCCTACCTGGCGAATCATCCAGCGCAACACCGCCGAAGCAATTCGCTTCGACTGATGCTAATGAACAAAACAAAACGGGTAATTTTCAACGGTTTATTCGTCATGCTGGCTGGGGCAGGTTCTCTGCTCTCCTGCAATGCCAATGATACCTACACGAAATCGCACACAGCTAACTGGGTCAATACAGTTGGAGATCCACAAGGATTTCAGCGCGCCGATCCGAACCGCCAGCTTGTTTTCCCAGCCGATCACGGCCCGCATCCGGAGTTCCAGACGGAGTGGTGGTACTATACCGGCAACTTGACCACAGCTGCTGGGCGGCATTTCGGCTACCAGCTTACATTCTTCCGTAGAGCACTTCTCCCTGCTGGGGAAGCCCAACCCCACAGTTCTGGGTGGTCCAGCAACCAGGTATATATGGGCCATTTCGCACTTAGCGATACTGAAACTCGCCAGCATTATGCCTTTGAACGCTTCTCCCGCGCTGCAGCCGGATTGGCTGGCGCGCAATCAGCACCCCACCATGTCTGGCTTGAAAATTGGCAGGTCCAAGAATCTACAAACGGCTTAATCCAGCTTTCAGCTTATGATGAAGGTATTACCATTGACCTCCAGCTGCAAGACCTAAAAGGTCCCGTCCTGCATGGCATAACAGGCTACAGTCGTAAAGGACCTGATCCTGGAAATGCTTCCCACTATTACAGCCAATCCCGTTTGCACACCATCGGCACGGTCACCATCGCCGGAGAGACTTTTCCTATCTCTGGAAACAGCTGGATGGATCACGAATTTAGCACCAATGCCTTGTCAGCTGATCAAGTCGGTTGGGACTGGTTCGCGCTCCAGATGGATGGTGATATCGAACTGATGCTGTACCAAATTCGCCGTGTGGATGGTTCGTCAGACCCGTATTCAAGCGGATCGTTAATTAAACCTGACGGCGAACTTATCCCCATCAACAATACCCAGTTTGAGATCACGGTTGAGGACACGTGGCGCAGCTCAGGCAGCGGTACTGAGTACCCATCACAATGGAGAATTCACCTGCCAACTCAGGAGATCGATTTGTCCCTTAGCCCATCTTTCTCAGATCAAGAAATGGAACTTTCCTACATCTACTGGGAAGGTGCTGTAAACATTGCTGGTACGATCCAAGGCAGAAGTGTGCGCGGGATGGGGTACGTTGAGCTAACCGGTTATGCCAGATCGTTGGAAGGTGAGTTTTAGCATCCTCCGTTGTAGCGCATCATTACTCATTGTATCGGCGACCATCCCGCTTTCGATATCCCTGGAGTAAGAATAAAAAACTATTCAGCATGGAGAGTAGCGCTGAAATCAAATTTGATCGATTCCCAAGATTATGTAGAGGCTGCCCGGATACCAGTTTGTTTAGCAGTTGCAGCATCGGACGGTTGGCCAGTCGTCTTATCGCTCTGGTTCCTTCACCAAACAGGAAAGCTATACTGAGCTACCCAAAAGACTGCCAAAGTGGTTGATTATTTGCACAGCAACCCCAATTGTTCATTTGAGGTTTGCTGGAGACCAACCACCATACTGTGGATCAGGTGGCTGAGGGTTCAACCCCCTTCTGGCACCCCAGTAAATAGGACCAGCCTCTTGGCTGGTCCCTTTATTTGGAAGCAAATAGCCTCCCTATCCGCTCTAAACCTCTCATACATGGAAGAGTTCGCCGGTTCGAGCCTTGCCCCGGGGTCATCAGCTCCAAATGAACCGCTCTCGATGGATACAGGTGTCCTTAATACGATAGAGACTTGAAAGTAGCCCTAATTTAATATATATTATCTTTACGGGAGTTACAGCAGATCGATCAGCGTGTTCCAGATGGGTCAGTCCCACCGCTATGATAGATTGACTCTCGGGTATGAATGTGAATTTATTCTATTTTCAGGAGAAAATCTTCGACGAATCGCAGATGAACGACTGAACCGCTCACTATTCTCCCACTGTCGGGTGATCACATCGAATTCACAATGATTCATTGAATTTCAACAGTCCCTGATATGTTATTTAGAGTAGAGGCCAGAAAAGCGAAAAGGAGGAAGTGATGATTGGTCAGATCCTCTTCAGAGCAATACGCTCAGCGGTCCTGCTCATGCTGGTGGCTGCAGCGGATCTGGTTCATGATTCTCTGGATCTGGTTAAGCTAGAGTCCGCCAATTCAAGTGCAAACCCAGGTGCGGCTGCTCCATGGTTCATTGATGAAGTTGACACCGATGGGGACATGGGTCTGCACGCTTCGGTAGCATATGATCCGTCAAGTGGGGTCATCTACGCCAGCTATTATGACGCCACAAACCAGGAACTGCGCCTGGCTAGATCAAATGGATTTGGACCTGAACCGTGCGGACCCAACGGTGAGTGGGGCTGTCATACAGTGGACAGCGGTCCAGATGTGGGAAAGTATAGTTCGGTTGCGGTGAATCCGGATACCGGAGGGATAGGAATCGCATACTATGATGCCACGAACGGTAACCTCAAATACCTCGTTTTCGAGAATCCTAACCTTTTAGTCCATAACATCTACACAATCGACAAGGGTATTGCAGGCATCTCCAGCACAGGCTTACATGCCTCGCTAGCGTACAGTGATGAGGGCACGCCGTTCATTGCCTACTACTTTGAGAATCCGTCTGATGTTGACGCATTAATGTTCGCCTATTACTCCGTCACGAATGGCAACTGCGGCTACGGTTATGCCGAGGATACATGGAGGTGCCATACAATAATCAGTGGAGAAGGGATGGGGCAGTTCCCTTCCCTGGTCGTTAGAAATAACCAGGTGACGAACGATTGGGATTTTTTCATCTCTTTCTACAACGGGGGAACCGGTGAGCTCTGGTATTCAAAAACTGTAGAGACCGCAGGGAATTGTCCCACCGACCTGACAACCATGATCTGTTACGGGGTGGCAGGTGGCAACGACGTCGGTCGTTATTCATCCTTGTACGTAGACAGCGCCGGCGATTTCCACATCGCCTAC
>JBFENN010000150.1:0-7869 GCA_041551115.1 Anaerolineales bacterium | reverse complement strand
TCTACCACTACGATCGAACGACTCTGGTCAACACGGATTTCGAACAGATCTGGCCTCCGTTCGGCTCCCCCAGAATAGCGGACTGGAGCTCCAAGAGCGGGGCGACCACGATCAGATTCCGCTCGGAGACCGCAATCCCCACGCTGGATATCCAGGAAGCCACCGATACCACTTCTCACTTTATCCTGGCGCAGCTGATCGACCATCCCTACAAGTTCAACGCCGATGGGACGATTTCCCCCCTGTCTGCAACGGGTTTCGAAGTATCTGAGGATGGCTTGACCTACACCGTCTTCCTGCGCGAGGATGCGTTCTGGTCCGATGGTGTGCCTGTGACGGCGCAGCACTTCGTTGATGGCGTCACACGCTTGCTCGATCCCGCGCTGGCGAATGAGTATGGCTACGTGATGGATGCGCTTGTCGGCTATGATGAATTCACTTCCGGCGAATCCGAAACACTCGATTCGGTCAAGGTTGTGGATGACTATACCTTCCAGTTCACCCTCAAAGAGCCGCGCTCCTACTTCGACAGCTTGCTGGCGTTCTTCACGTTCGATCCAGTTCGTATGGATGTGGTCGAGGCCAACCCCGACACCTGGACCATGCCCGGCGTTTTCGTGAGCAACGGGGCCTACGTCCTGGTTGAGCGCAACCCTGGCGAGAACCTGGTGCTCGAAAAGAACGAGTTCTTCTGGGATGCTGAGAATGTGACGATTGAGCGCATCGAATCACCGGTTATCGATGAAGATGCCACAGCGCTGGCGGCCTTCGAGGCGGGCGAACTTGATGTTGCCATGGCTCTGCCAGGTGAGGATATGTCCCGTGTGGCTGATTTCCCCGAGTTTGTACGCCTGCCGCGACCTGGCACGTACTACATGGGCGTCAACACCACGGCTGAACACACCAGCAACCTAGCCTTCCGCAAGGCGCTGGCCTCAGCTATCGATAAGCGCACGATCCTCGATAATGTCCTGAATCAGCCATGGCGAATGGATGCCTACGGCGTGATCCCGCCCGAAGTCTTCGGCTATCAGGGAGATGGCGTTGGTTACGTCTATGACCCCGAGGGCGCAGTTGCGATGCTCGAGGAGTACATGGCGGAAGCAGGCATTGAAGATGCGGGCGACATCGTCGTCGAGCTCTGGTACAACAAGGGCAACGAGGACGTACTCGACGCAGTTTCGGCGATGTGGGAGGAGACGCTCGGCCTTGACGTGCGTATCGTCACGATCGAGTGGGCGAGCTACCTCGACATCCTCGATGAATGTAACAACTGAGAAAGCGGCTTTATAAGCCAACGTCTCATATAATTTGCATGGCTGCGGGAATCTCGCAGCCATGCAAGTTTAGGACTTATTCATCACTTTTTTTTATAACGTACCAAACCAATTTCAGGAGACTTCAGCTTGGAAGAGCCTGAAATCACTTGCGAGAATAGGTGTGGAATGGAGGCTCAATGATCGGTTTTATCGCCAACCGCTTGATCCGGTCTGTTGTTGTTATTTTCCTTATATCGGTCGTGACCTTCACCTTCATGCAACTTGTCCCCGGAGGTCCCTTCAGCGCCGATGCTGGAGGCCGCCCCAGGGCACCCGAGATCCAGCGCAGGCTAGAAGCGGAGTATGGATTAGATCGACCCCCGGTCGAACAGTACATCACCTATATGCGCAGGCTTCTCTTTGAATTTGATTTTGGCCCGTCCCTGCGCCAGACTGATTATGATGTGAATCAGATTATGTTCGGCGTGGATTTCCGCGCGGATCCCTTCCATGCCCCAGTACTCGTCTCGGCGCAGATTGGCCTGTACTCTTTTCTCCTGGCGCTGGCAGTAGGCATACCGCTGGGTGTGCTCTCGGCAATCTATCGCAATCGTTGGGCTGATCACGTTGCCATGTTTATCACGACCTTTGGCGTATCGGTCCCGAACTTTGTGCTGGGTTTGATGCTGATCCTGCTGTTCTCCCTTACGCTTCAGTGGCTACCTGTGTTCGGCTGGGGCGAATCTTGGAAGCAAGCAGTTATGCCCGTACTCACGTTGGGTACAGG
This sequence comes from Anaerolineales bacterium, assembly GCA_041551115.1. GTDB lineage: Bacteria > Chloroflexota > Anaerolineae > Anaerolineales > UBA4823 > DAOVXM01. The sequence continues at coordinate 5,823 of JBFENN010000150.1, read as the reverse complement.
GGGTATGGCGCTAATTGCTCGCCTCACACGTGCGAGTGTGCTTGAAGTGCTGGGCCAGGATTATGTCCGCACTGCGCGGGCGAAAGGATTACGAGAACGAATTGTCTTGGTAAGTCACGCCTTACCGAACTCCCTGATACCGGTAGTTACGGTTCTGGGACCCTTGCTGGCTTTTTGGCTTACGGGCACCTTTTTTGTTGAACACGTTTTCGCCATCCCGGGGATTGGAAAGTTCTTCATCACAGCGGTAACGAATCGGGATTATTCCTTGATCATGGCGACCATATTGATTTTCTCGATGGTCCTTGTAGTTGCCAATTTGCTTGTCGATATCATTTACAGCATCCTTGATCCCAGAATTCGTATCAACTAAGGGTTAGGATTGTCACACGTTATTTTTCGAGAGCGCTTCGGTGATATTTTCGGCAAGCTTATCTAATGATAGATCATGTAAGGAGAAGGTAGTATGGCAGTAGAGGCACAAGAAATTCGGGGAGGCGAAGGTTTCCAAGTCGACAGTGACATTCTCGAACGCCCGCAGTACAGCGCCTTACGTGATATGTTTCAGCGACTGCGTAAAAATCGTATGGCGTTTCTTTCGTTGATGATCATCATTGGATTACTGCTCTCGACCGTCCTGGCGCCCTGGGTCACACCCTTTGGTCGCGACGAGCCCGATTTCGCCCAAACCCGTGTGGGTCCAAACGCGACCCATTGGTTTGGGACCGATAAACTTGGGCGGGATGTCTTCACTCGCATTGTTTATGGTGGTCAAGTTTCATTGGGCGTGGCATTCGTCGGTTCGATCACGGCGCTGGTAATTGGTGTTTTGTATGGATCTGTATCGGGATACGCCGGCGGGCGGGTCGACGATTTAATGATGCGATTCGTTGATCTAATGTACGGTTTTCCTACATTGCTTTTTATCATCATGTTGATGCTCGTGATCCCACCCAACGCTACCAACGCCTTGGCATTAACAGGCATGTTTCTTGGACTGGGGCTGGTGAGTTGGCTGGGTATCGCACGTCTGGTGCGGGGGCAATTCCTCTCGTTAAGGGAAAAGGAATTTGTGGAAGCGGCGCAGGCGCTGGGGGCTTCGCCACTACGCATCATCTTCCGTCATATCTTGCCCAACAGTCTCGGTCCGATCATCGTCTGGTTGATGCTTCAGATCCCCGGGTTAATCATGACCGAATCAACCTTGAGCTTCATTGGGCTAGGCGTAAAACCGCCGACGCCAAGCTGGGGCAGTATGCTGGCAGAGGGTTGGCGCGCAATGCGCACTTCACCCTGGCTGGCGGTGGCACCCGCTGGCGCGATCGCGCTGACCATGTTGGTCTTCAACTTCTTCGGTGACGGGCTGCGCGATGCGCTCGATCCGACGATGCGAGGTCGGGATTAGCGTACAGCTTACAGGTTTTTTATACGCCCCGGGAACTCCCTGGGGCGTTTTGTTTCATACTATGCTTTCATTACATTTTCTTGCTGGGATTATTACCATGGCAAAGTTTGTTTCCTGAGGTTATAGCATAGACCTACGACATGATTGCCCTACCGTAATAACCCCTCTTTCAAAGTAATTAGTGCATTTGATAAGGGTGCTCGTTTGGGCGCTTATCTGCTGAACCCGAATAAATAACTTATGCTGCAACGTAATTCCCGGGAGTGGATTTCAATTCCTAAGTTGTTAAAAGATAAGTGGCTGATGGTGGCTTTATTCCGAGCTTAATACCATCAAAAAGTGAGAGAGCGCCTCTCCGGCAGCTTCGAGGGCTTGTGGATTCAGGTTATGAATCGTATCTCGTGGCGTACCAGAGTACACGTCGCCAGGCCGACTAATAGCGATGCCGGAGTAAGCTGGATCCGCAGGCAGGTCCCAACCACGGCCGCCTCCCCCGGCAAAGAAAAAGGGCCAGAAGTCAAGCGGCTCGGTGCGAACCCCCATGGTTCGGGCGCTCTCATCGAAGCGCGAATCCAGGGCGCCGCCAGATTGTATGCGAGCGAGGTTGCTGCTGTCTCCAGCGCCAAGGCCATGGATGATTACCGTAGTCCATGTATCCACGGGACCTGTAGGCAGGATTGGATCTAGGGTGAATTGCTCGCCGCCATTTTCGTCGTAGGCCAGGAAGACAACCGTGTGAGCTGGCTCGAATTCTATCTCCCGCCAGCGGCGTAATATTTCGAGCATGACAGCGACCCCAGATGCGTTTTCATCTGCGCCAGGGTAAATCGTGCCTTCGAATGATGATGGACCGCTATACGGGGCAGCAACCAGGATCCGCTGCGTCTGCACACGCACATCTTCTCCGGGGATATATCCGATCACGTTGACTCCAGCAACCTGCTCATACTCGATTCCGACGCGAACACGCACAGGAATATGCGTATCGATCCATACCAGCTCCTCTTCTTCAAGGGAAGCTTTTAGAACATCCAGATCATAGCCCAGATCGGCAATAAGGTTATTTGCAACGGTTTCGCTGATTAAGAGTGTCGGTTCCGTACCCAGGAAGGCCAATGGTCCGAGGAAACGAGGGGCGATGTTAGCTTTGGGCATATACTGATCAGGGAGCACACGAATAGCAAGGACGGTGTCGTCGTATTGAATCCGATCGCCTTCTGCTCCAACGATGAAGAAAAATCCACCCGAAAACCGTGAAGCCCAATAATTGCGATTTCCAAAGATGACAAGCTCATCCTCAAATGACCCCGTAAAGTCGAAGGGTTGGGAGGGATCGAGATAAAGTCCTTCGCGCAGGGTAAAGAGCACATTGCCATCAGGATCAAGGAGTTCGAGCACGGGCATGGTTGAGATCTGGCCATGCTGTGTGGGATAGGATTGGAAATACGTTCCCGTTGGAAAAGGCGTTAGCCCAGCCTCCGAAAATTGGCGCGAGATATAGCTGGCGGCAAGATCCCTTCCGCCTGTGCCTGTAGCGCGTCCACCAAGTTCTTCCCGGGTAAGGAAGGAAATGTCATTCCAGGCACGCTCTGCTTCGAAGCCGCGCGCAAGATCCTTAAAAGCAGCATCAGGTCCCGTGATTGAGAGAACGTACTGTACACCAAGGAGGATCGCAACCGAGATTGTGATAAAACGTATTACCGATAATCCGCTGGGGTAAAAACGCCCACGTTCACTGAATCTTTGCAAGCCATAACCGAAAAGATTGAAGCTCAAGATCGATACGAAAAAGGCTATAGCAGGAGCGCCCGGTAACCAGGGCAGCGCCCGAAACGAGCGCCAATTGGTACCCAGCATCGCGCCCCAGTCAGGGATTTCAAATGTGAGCACGTCGGGCTCGAAGGGATCACCGGGTAGAAAGGCGCCGCTGCCGAGGAAGACGCTCATGAAGCCAAGTTCCCCGAGCAATAACAGCGCACTGGCTATCTCGAGCGAGGTCAATGCGATCATGGTCGCCAGCAAGTTTGGCAGGACATGCCGGCTGAGGATCTCGAGCGGACTGAGACCGACGGCCCTGGCAGCCTCAATGAAGGATTTCTTGCGGATGTCGTAGACGTGGCTGCGAAAAATCTGGGCGACCTCACCCCACCCAACGACTGAAAGCGCAATGATAAAAGCTAGCTGGCCTATACGGATGCCGACGGCGTAGACGATAAGGATGGCCAGGATTAACCCTGGTATCGCAGCCAAGAAACCCGCGGCCACTGTGACCAATCGATCAATCAGGCCACCAGGACGCCAACCTGCAAGCGCCCCAAAAACCAGACCAAATAATATACGAACAGTCGTAGCCAGTAAGGCGATCACAAGCGTTGTGCGTGTTCCATGTAATAGCAATGAAAGCAGATCGCGTCCGAGTGGATCCGTGCCGAGAGGATAGGTTGAGCTGGGTTCGAAGGGGGCAAGATGAATTTCACCATCAATCCATTGGATGCGCTGAATCACGTAGGGATCATGTGGCGCGATTTCTGGGCCAATGAAGGCCAGCACGAGTAAAATGGCCACCAAGGTTGCCCCGAAGATAAAGCTGATATCTTTTGCGGCGTAGGCGATCCTTCCCCAAAGTGACCGAGAGATCATACTTCGGTACCCTTCACAGTAAGCAAACGTGGGTCGATGAGTGGGTAGAGAAAATCGAGCAAGATGCTAATCAGCGCGTAAATAAGCACAAATGGTATTGTCAGAAGGATGATCAGTTGAAAGTCTCCAGATTGCGCTGCGTCAATCAGCGTATAGCCGCTCCCGACCCAGGCAAAGATCCTCTCCACGACGGGCAACATGGAAAGTGAGAAACGCATCGAGACACCTACAGTGGTTAGGATGGGTATCCCTGCGTTCTTTAACACATGGCGCAAGAATACGAATGCTGGTCGAAGGCCTTTGCTGTAGGCTGTGCGCACATAGTCAGCTTCGTACACATCCTTCAGCGCGGTATACGTGAGGCGGGTGATATTGGCCATCGGTCGTGTCGCCAGAACCAGCGTCGGCATGACCATGCGAAGATCCCAGCCGAAACCAAAGACGGGCAAAATCCTAATTTCCGTTCTTTGGTAGATCCATACCACTGTCCAGATCAGGAACATTGCTGCGACATAGCTGGGAGTCGAGATGCCAATGATGGATCCATTGATGATGGCCGCAGAAATGCGCGACTTTCGATAGAGTGCAGCCAAGCCACCGAACAAGATGCCCAGAAATGTTCCCAGAACAAGCGCTGCGCCTAGCAATCCAAGAGACTTTGGCAGGGTACGCAGTAGCACATCAATACCCTCAAGGCGGCCCCCACTCGCATCTTTAAAGAATTGAACAGTGTCGTCTAGGGCTAATGGCGTCGCTTCCGCAATCGCTTTATATCCACCGCCTCTGGCCAGATTCATTGCGAGAGCGATAAAAAGGATCACGCCAATTGTGAGTATAACTGTGAGGAAAAGACGTTGAATAAAGCGTACGAAGATGAACCAAAAGATTTGGGAACGGGTGCTCAATCGAACCTTGCGCTGGTCCTTGATATTGGCGGCTAGGTGGGTCATCAACGTGACCTTTCGGCAGTAATGTTCGCTTTGTTGAGGGCCATTGTCTTCTATGACAAACTGAGTCGGCTAGTATTGAAGATGGGACCTGGTGGAACTAGAGAAACGGAAGATAGAATAGAAATCTTGAGAGGTAAAGGAATTACAACACGCTCTCCATGCTGCTAGCAGCTTGCATTCTAGCTGTCCAGGTTATTTTAGCCGTGGGCACCGACTTTGCCAATAAAGTTGATTAAATCCTTTGTCTGCCCATGAAGTTTTATGGAAGCTACCCTGGACTTTGTGGGCAGCCTCCCAATCCCTCAAGTCTCATCGCAGGTTGGATTATCTACATAGATACGATCGATCGCAAAAAAGAGTTCAAGCGCTCTGGTTTGGAATCTCATGACCAAAAACCTAGCGGGATTTCAAGACAATCTCGGCCTACAACTCTGCTGCTTGGCGTAGCGTCAGGTAAAGCCATTGCATTGAAGCATTGGTAAAATGATGTCCAAGTATCCATGCCTGCGCAAATATCATCTCCCTTGCCCCCTCTTCTCAAAGTCCGTGGCCTGCGGACAGTCTTTCCTACCCCTGACGGCGACGCCCGTGCGGTAGATCAGCTCGACCTGGAGATCGAACGGGGTGAAATCGTTGGGATCGTGGGTGAATCGGGTAGCGGCAAAACGGTAACTGCGCTCTCCATATTGGGCTTGTTGCAAAACGCAGGGGGCAGCGTATCCGGTGATATTGTCTTCGACGGCATAGATTTGAGCACATTATCTGATCAGGCATGGGCCAGGATCCGTGGTGCCCGCATTGGGTTGATCTTTCAGGATCCTAAAAGCC
>JBFENN010000149.1:0-7883 GCA_041551115.1 Anaerolineales bacterium | reverse complement strand
AGATTATGATATTCAGTTGTGAGATTCTCAGGTTCAGCAAGGTGAAATGATTGTACTAAATTTGTTTCTAAAAAAATCCAACACCGCCCTCCCTGCTCACTGCAGAAAGGGCGGTGGTATCAGTGTGAAGAGCGAAGGACCCCCTGAATAATAGGGCGGCTAGTGGCGATCATGTGTTCATTGTGTGGAGAGATATGTAGTTTTTAGGAGTTTAGAAGTCATTGTAGCAAAGCGATCTACTGTTGTCAACGTACATATATCCTTCAAGTACAATGATAAATATCATAATTGTCCATTTAATTTCATAAGTCTACATATTGGGAATCCATCATTATAGCGTTTACTCGATGCAGCATGTGATTACTCTACTGGATTTCCCAGGTCGATGATTTCGCCTTTTTGAATTCGGCGCTGAAAGCTGGGTGTGTTAAGATGGCGCTCGAGGAGATACGTTAGGTAGTGTTGCATGAGTCTCTCCATTTCGCGGTAGGTGCTTGGGGAAATCACAGCTTGCTGTGCTTCTCGGTAGCTGCTGCGCTGAAAATGGCGCAGATATTTCAATGCGTTCATCGTAACGGGTCTGGCACCATCTGTTCCGTGCCCACAGGTTGGGCACAGGATCCCTCCTTGCTCAGAAGAGAAGAATTGATCTTCTGGTTTGATGTCTTTTTCACAGCTAGCACAGTGGAATAAATGTGGGCGGAAGCCTAATAAATCTAAGAGCCGGATTTCGTAATAACGCACCGTGAACACAGGATTAGGTTGGGTTGATAAGCGCTGGAGTGTATTCTTTAATAGATCATAAAGGGGTCGATTCTCACCTTCTTCATAGGTAAAGCGATCAAGGAGTTCGATGCAATATGCGGCATGTCCCAACAGGGATAGGTCTGTGCGCAGCTGATCATAAGCCTCTATGTTTTCGGCCTGTGTGACAATAAACAATTCACGCCCACGCGCCAACTGCAGTTGGGTGCGCATCAGGGGCTCAATATGACCAGCCTTACGGGAGTGGGGTTTGCGAGCCCCCTTTGCGATTGCCCGGACTTTACCCAGCTCGCGTGTAAATATCGCCAGCATACGGTCTGTTTCTCCCCAATCGTAATGGCTCAGAATCACGGCCTCAACGCGTATTGAGCGCTCACGGGTAGGCATATGCTGAGATTATACTTTAGGCTTGTTGACGAGCATATTCCCATCTGGTAGAATCCCACTGCCCGGAGCGTTGTACCCTTCGCCCGGGTCTGCTTTATGCAGATACCAAAATCAGATAAGGAAAGGGCTTGAAAAATGAAAGTATTACTGTTAGAAGATGTCTATAATTTGGGAAGAGCTGGTGATATTAAGAAAGTAGCCGATGGCTATGGGCGTAATTTCCTGCTTCCCCAAAACCTGGCTGTATTGGCAACACCAGGTGCATTAAAACAAGCGGATCATATCCGTGAGCAAGCAAATACACGCCGAGCAGCTTTGAATCAAGAGCTTGGTGGTATGGCTGAGCAGCTTGCAGAGGTTGAATTAACTTTCCCTGCTAAGGCGAGTGAGACCGGAAAACTATATGGTTCCATCACCACCCAAATGATCTCTGATAAGATAAAAGCGGACTTGGGATTTGATATTGACCGCCGCCAACTAGATACTCAGCCAATCAGGTCCTTGGGAGAGCACAAGGTTAACGCTCGCTTGACTGTGGACTTGATCCCTGAGTTCAAAGTGTTGGTCTACCGTGAAGGTGAATCCCCAGAAGCGATGTTCGCTGAGCTGGCAGCTATTGAAGAACAGGAGCTTGAAGAAAGTGCTTCTGAGACTGATGCTGCACCAGAAGCAGAAACTGAAGTAGAGGACCAAGTAGAAATCGATATTGAAGATCCATCTTTGATTGAAGCTGATGAGGTAATAGAAGAGAGTTAATATCGATTAAGTAATTGATTGAGGCAGATATCTTCTCAACGAGTCCGCCGCGGGCGGGGTACCCCCACCAGTTATTGGGGACCCCGCCCTTTGTTTCACTACATACCACGAGCGATAATGACAAACACGGTTGGTGAAAAGTTACACAGCGCGCGCATTGCCCAATCTTTATCCTTGGAGCAGGCTTCCCAGGCTACACATATTGGCGTGCATTACCTTGTAGCTTTAGAGAAAGGGGATCTAGGGCTGATACCTTCCCAGGCTCAAGCCCGAGGATTTCTTCGCTCATATGCCAGTTTTCTAGGATTAGATCCCGAACAGATCGCGTTCATTTCACAAGATGTAAATGAGTTAAGTTCTCCGGAGGAAGAACCCACAAGGGGACAAACGGGTCCAAACAATCTTGAAGATGGTGATTTAGAGGATTCAGTTGAAGCCATCCATGTTGATATTGGCAACCGATTGCGCCAACAGCGTGAACAATTAGGCTTATCAATCGAGGATGTAGAACGCCATACACACCTTCGTGTTCATTATCTCAAAGCATTGGAAGAGGGTGATTTTGTAGCGTTGCCATCACCTGTGCAAGGGCGAGGAATGCTAAGTAATTATGCGACCTTCCTCGGCATTGATCCAGAACCACTGATGCTGCGTTTCGCTGAAGGGCTTCAGCTTGAACTGCAGACAAAAAAGGCGGCTCAGGCCCCTACCCAGCCAAAACGAAGGACCACTCGACCTCTTTCGCAGCCACCCTCTCTTCTACGCAAGATATTTACATCAGAGTTTTTGCTCGCTGCGTTTATTGTTACAGCCTTAGGTATATTTACTGTGTGGGGAGCCGCGCGTATTTTTGCTATGCGTGAGGACAGCGAACCTTCTCCGACCGCACCTTCCATTGCTGATATCCTCCTCGCTCCGTCTACGCCAACACAAACATACACTCCAGTACCTCCAACTGCTACGATACCAGTTATAGCGCAGATAGAAGGTCAGACAGATGTCTTAGTAGAAGAGATACCGGAAGGGGGTGAGGGCGGGGTGCGGGTGTACGTGACAATCCGCCAGCGTACGTGGGTCCGGGTGATCGTAGACGGGGAGATTGAGCTGGAGGGACGTGTCCTGCCAGGAAATGCCTACCAGTTTGCTGGAGACGAATACGTAGAGATATTAACCGGGAATGCAGCTGGGCTGCAGATCTTCTATAATCAGCGCGATTTTGGTCCCTTAGGTTTGTATGGTGAAGTAGTTCGCGTTATCTATACAGTGGATGGAATCCAAACTCCGACACCAACCGTTTCACAAACGCCTACTCGTACTCCGCGACCAAGCAGCACACCGTTAGCTACGGCTTCGGGCGGTAACTAGTATGCCTAGGTATGGACAGGAAAATACATTATTGATAGGAAATGGAATAAATATCTGCGATGGGAAAAGAATCATTTCACTTGGTAACCTTAGGGTGTGCGAAAAATATTGTTGATTCAGAGTCGATGGCACAGTTGATGTCAGGATCGGGATATCTATATGCCGAAAGCCCCGAAAAGGCAGATGTCATGATTGTCAACACATGCGGATTTATTGGACCGGCAAAGGACGAATCCATCAAGGTTCTGGATGAATTAGCAGCTCAAAAACGTCCAGAACAGGTACTAATAGCTGCTGGCTGTCTTACTCAGCGCTATGGAAGCGAAATCGCCCATCAGGTTCCTGGCATTGATGGAATCCTCGGCACAAGACGCTGGATGGATATCGTGTCGATTGTGCAAAAGTTGCGCAATAGCCACCATCCCGATCCACTCTATCATCTGCCAAATACAGCAACTGTTGGTAGTGATGAAAGAGGTGCCTATCGGTTTGCTGTTCAAGGGGCGAGCGCCTATATTAAAATTGCTGATGGTTGTCGACGACCATGTGCGTTTTGTGCGATCCCCTTAATCAAAGGGACTGCTATCAGCCGCCCGATTGATGCAATCCTGGATGAAGCAAGACATTTGCGAGATCAGGGGGTCCGTGAGATTATTTTAATTGCTCAGGACACAACTGATTTTGGCCATGACTTGGGAATAAGAAATGGGTTGGCATTCTTGCTGGAAAAACTCGTTTCCGCTGTCCCAGATGTCGATTGGCTTAGAGTGTTGTATGCCTATCCGGGATATGTGACCGAGCGCTTGATCGAAGTGATGTCAACTCACCAGCAGGTGCTCCCTTACCTAGATATGCCGCTGCAGCATGCCCAGCCAGCTGTACTGCGACGTATGCGCCGTCCGGCCAATGTCGATTGGGTTTACGGCACACTTGAGAACATGCGTCAAGCAATGCCAGACTTGGCGTTACGGACAACATTTATCGTCGGTTATCCTGGTGAAACAGAGGCGGAGTTTCAAACGTTGCTGGATTTCATCCGTGCAATTCGCTTTGATCGTGTTGGTGCGTTCCAGTTTTCATTTGAGACCGGTACCTCGAGTGAAACTTTAGGTGATCCAATCCCCTCTGAAATCAAAACTGATCGCTGGGAAAGGCTCATGGGATTACAGCAACAAATATCATTAGAGCGCAACCAGGCGTTCGTCGGTAAGCAACTTGAGGTCCTAATTGAGGGACAGGGTGTCCTTGAGGATGAACAAGGAGAGAAGCCTGGCGAGCAGATTTCTCTGGGCCGCTCTTATCGAGATGCCCCTGAAATTGATGGCATGGTGATTGTCGAAGGGGCTGCCCCAGTTGGTGAAATTGTCCAGGTTGGCATCAACGGTGCTATGGTTTATGATTTGTCAGCGAATTTGGTATCAACCAATAATTGAGGGCTGAAAAATGCTGGATGTGAACATAAAAGAAATGAGGTTCGCCTTAGATGTGGTTGCAGAGGCTTCTAAGTTGGTTAAGCAAGTACAATCTGAAATGGTTAGCTCGACTCTTACAAAAGATGATCGTTCTCCGGTAACGATAGCTGATTTCGCATCCCAAGCCTTAGTGGCAGCTCGTTTGGTAGCGGCTTTCCCTGATGATAGCTTGGTTGGAGAGGAAGATGCCTCAGCTCTGCGTTCTCCGGAAGAACGGAATCGATTAGAGCAAATTACTCGTTTTGTATCCGAGTACTATCCCCAAGCTACTCCGGAAAAGGTAGCTGCATGGATTGACCGCGGGAACGCCGCTCCCTCTAACCGGTTTTGGACGCTTGATCCTATTGACGGCACGAAGGGGTTTTTACGTGGGGAGCAGTATGCCATTGCTTTAGCATTAATTATTGATGGACACGTGAGGATTGGCGTTTTGGGGTGCCCCAACCTTCGGGATGGCTATATACCAGATATCGGCGGACCCGGTTCGCTGCTTGGTGCTCAGCTTGGCCAAGGGACCTGGCATAAGCCATTGTCTGGTTCGGTTGCATATGAACGTTTGCATGTGTCGCAGCGGAGTACGCCACAACACGCCAGGATGTTGCGATCCTATGAATCCGGGCATACAAACACAGACCAGATCGATGAGTTTGTACAGCTTATTGGTATCGAGGCTGACCCAGTGTGCATGGACAGCCAAGCAAAATATGCTGTATTAGCAGCTGGGCATGGGGATTTACTGTTGAGGCTGCTTTCGCCATCGAAACCTGATTACCGGGAGAAAATTTGGGACCAGGCTGCTGGCTCCCTGATTGTCCAGGAGGCTGGTGGCCGGATCACTGATTTGGAAGGAAGAGCTATGGATTTCAGAGCGGGGCGGACACTGGCAGCAAATCGTGGTGTTTTGGCTTCCAATTCCCGTTTGCATGAAATCGCGCTAACGGGATTACGTAGTATTCGGGCGTAATTATTGGTCACGAAAATTATCCAATAGCTATACAAAGAGATGTCTCGCGTCGATCGTGTTGCTTTATTCCTGAGCCTTTTCGCAGTGCTCTTAAGCTACTTCGTAGCGGTGCGAGTTTTTGAGGCCATACCGCACATTGAGGACGAGATTGCTTTTGCCTGGCAAGCACGCCTGATTGCAGATGGCAAGCTAACGATTGATTCTCCGGATCATTACAAAAGTTTTTTGATCCCATTTGTAGTTGATCATCAGGGGAAGCGATTTGCGAAATACCCATTGGGTTGGCCGGCATTGATGGGAGTTGCTGTTGCCCTGGGTATGCGTACGCTCATTAATCCACTGTTGGCTGGTTTCGCAGTGTGGTTGACCTACAGATTAGGAAAAAAGGTGTTCAGCGGGATTGTGGGTATCCTGGCTGCATTGTTGATGGCCACCTCCCCTTTCTTCATGATGAACTCCGGTTCCTTGTTATCTCACCCATTTGGGTTGGTATTGAGCATAGCTTTCGCTTTATCATGGTTTGATGTGTGGGTAAAACCAAAGAAACCTGAATCGTCAAAGTATAAGATCGCACTCGCTGCTACCGCAGGGACATTAGGTATTTTGATTTTAACCCGCCCATTGACGGCCGCAGCTGTTTCCATCCCGTTCATTATTCACAGCTGCTACCTGTTTTTTCGGGGCAGTGCTGATGACCGAAGACACTTGCTTGCATTCTTGGGAATCATTCTGGGTTTTGTCGGCTTGCATTTCCTTTGGCAGTATGCCGTCACTGGTGACCCGCGTTTAAATCCTTATACTTTGTGGTGGGAATATGATCGTATCGGTTTTGGTCCCACTGTTGGACGCGCCAATGGAGGCCATTCAGTGAGTCAGGCTTGGACAAATACCAAATTCAGCCTTTGGGTTGGCAGGCACGACTTATTCGGTTGGCTTTCTTACTCGTGGATATTCTTGCCGTTCGGTTTGGTTGCGATCCTAAAGTACCGGAATTGGAGGGGCTTTATGATCGCCTGTGTGTTGCCAAGTATTGTGCTCATGTACATGGCTTATTGGATCGGCTCGTGGCTGTTCGGTCCCCGCTATTATTATGAAGGATTATTTAGTTTAACCCTAGTGAGTGCAGTCGGAATTGCTTGGTTAGCGGGTTGGCCTGTTTTTCCCGGTGTAGCCTGTGAAAAGTCTACAGGTTGGCAGCGCGCCAGACCGCTGCTGATAGCAGGAATCTTAGCTTTGCTAATTAGTACAAACCTGGTATTTTATACCCCTCGTAGACTGGCAGGCTTGCAAGGGTTATACACGATTTCCCGGGCGAGGTTAACACCATTTCTGACCGCAGAAGCCCAGGAACAAACCCCTGCGCTCGTTATTGTTCATCCTGAATCCTGGATGTCGTATGGCGCATTGTTAGAGTTGCAGAGTCCTTACTTAGATTCACCATTTATATTTGTTATGAGCCGTGGACCGCTGAGCGACCAAGCACTGATTGCTGATTATCCGGAGCGCACAGTGATCCACTACTATCCTGATCAACCGTACGTTTTCTATGGAAAGCCTCGTCAAACCGATGGCAAAGAATAATCATCCCCACTTGTTGAGCACATTTATACCGCGCGTGCTAGGGCAGTAAAAGCCAGTATTAACACCCCAAGAATTAGGTTTAAATTGATGATCGCTTGTTCTCTTTGTTGGAGAAGCGCTGACTCTGGAGATCCGATTCCTCGCGCATTTTTCAATGCTGCTCTCTGAATTTTAGGCAGCAACCCCCACGTCATGTAAGCGCTGGTGAGTACCATGAATAAGAATGTGATATGTTTTACCAGCATGACAAGCGACCAGCGGTTATCAATCGTCAAGAAACCCTGGTAGTTTGAGTTCGCACTGAGCTGGAACATACCCGTAGCCGTCAAAATCAGTAGACTCAACCAGGCCAATGGATTGAGCCTTTTTTGGATCGCAGCCAAGAGCCCTGCATAAGCACTAGAATCGAGCACCCTGTGAGCCGCAGGGAGTACAAGCAGCGCCAATGCACATAATCCTCCAATCCAAATCACTGTGGCCAGCATATGTAACCAATATGTCAGGCTCAATGCCCAATACGGAGTGTTCATGTGCCTGGTGTTGGTGAGAGTTGTTGGCCAGGAGGTTCTGTTGCTGTGGGTTCTGGAACAGGT
>JBFENN010000148.1:0-7891 GCA_041551115.1 Anaerolineales bacterium | reverse complement strand
TACCTTGGTACGACGGCTGAACTGCTGGCTGCCTGCAAGCATCCAGCTGTAAAAGCGGTGCTACCGATGTTCAATCACCCCGACGCGTACACACAAATCGCCTTCCCGGGTGGTATTTTTAACTATCGTTTTGTAGAGACTTGGGGACGCTTTGACCGCGATTTGGATAGCAACCAAACACCGCGGGAGTTTGGTTGGCTCGGGAAGCTGTTTGTCAGAGGCGTAAAACCGGTTGATGCCGACCAAGACCGCCAAAAACTAGCTCATGCAGTAAGAGATCATGGTCAGAATGGGGACTCACTGAGTCTGGCACAAGCTTTGACTTTTCGTGACGAACCTCATCCTGATATCGGAATTTGTGCCAATGATTTAGCCGTTCATAAATATCGCGAGGAGATTGAAAATTCTAACGCGGTTAGCTGTGGTTGGGGCAGCTGGATGGATGCTGGTACTGCCGATGCGGTGCTGCAACGGTTTCATACTTACCGAAATAATGTGCGCGGCGTAATTGGCGCCTGGGAGCATGGCGGTCGCTTCAACGCCAGCCCCTACGACCGCACAACGCGCCCACCAGTCCCAGATTCATATGGCCAATGGCGAGAGATGCTGCGCTTCTTCGACGATTACCTCAAACGTGGGGAAACCGTTCCAAGATTCATGAAGGAATTGTACTACTACGTCATGGGGGCTGAGGAATGGCGTCTGACCCACCAGTGGCCGCCCGAAGGTATCACATATGAGCGCTGGTACTTCGCCGGTGGAAACTCGTTAACACTCGCGATACCGCCAGAAGGTTCTGGAGAAGAAAAATATCCTGTTGATTTTGAAGCATCAACCGGTGTCCTCAACCGCTGGTGGGAGATGGGTGGAGTTGAGAATAAAACTGTTAGCTACCCAGATCGCAAGTCTGCTGACAAAAAGCTGCTTACCTTCACCGGTGCTCCACTGCAGGAAGACATCGAAATCACGGGACACCCAATTGTTAGTTTATATATCACATCTACTTCAACCGATGGCGCTTTTCTCGTTTACCTGGAAGATGTTGATCCCCAGGGCAGTGTAACTTATATCACTGAAGGACAGCTGCGCGCTCTTCACCGCAACGTATCAGAACAAAAAGCCCCCGTAGTCACTGCAGGTCCATACCACACCTACTGCCAGGCAGATTCCGAAGAGATCGTCCCAGAAAAAACAACTGAACTGACTTTCAGTTTACTCCCTACTTCCACTTTGATCAGGAAGGGGCATCGAATTCGCATCGCAATAGCAGGGCATGATGCAGGGACATTTGCGCGAATTCCGGCTACTGGACAGCCTGTCATCACGGTCGCATACAACAGAACATATGCATCGTCGATCGATTTACCTGTTTTGAGAATAACTGGAGAAAAAACAGGATAAATGAGCATTCTATTTGGTAATACGGTCTTCATTGTTTGGGGGTCAACTCACCAACCATCATTATGGAAATTGAACTTTTCCCCCGGGCAGCTTCTTGAGCAATGCTGGTCGCAGGGTAAAGGGTAAAATCTATGCCATCATTTACTAATTCCTAAAGAAGTTCATATAGTCACCTAAGAAATAAACCATCCTACAATGGAGCCAGGAGAATCACAGTGTCAAACCAAGAGATGCGCCAATTCTTATATTTTTTCGAGGCGATACGACCCGAACTCATTACGAATCCTGATGCTTGGACCGAAGAAGACCTAAAAATAGGAAAAGCGCATTACAACTACCTCAAACAAGCGACGGAGAACGGGATCGTGATCTTAGCCGGTCGCTCCACTGATGGGCTAGGACCAGCTATCGTGATTATCGAGATGGGAACAGAAGATTCCGCATATGAATTCATGGAAAATGATCCCTTTGTCAAACATGGGTTGATGAAAGCCTCGCTGCACCCATTTCGTGCGGCTTTGATGCGCAAGACCTAATATCCCATTCTGATCAATCCCAATTATGATTACCAAGTTGACTATTCAGGAGTATCACGGTGTCCATTTCTCCACTCGCGAAAAAACTGCGTTTTGTAGCTGATCAACTAGTTTTGATTATCAACCCTCCATCCGAATACATCTGTGAATTGGGAGAACTGCCTGAGGGAACAACAATTGTGCACAAGCCACAGGGAAAATACCCTCTTGTTCAGCTCTTTGTTGATAATCGTAGAGCCTTCGATCGTCTCGGACCAACTGCCCTGGCGGCAGTGGAGTACGATGGCGTCTTTTGGGTTTGTTATCCCAAGCGCAGCTCGAAGATTGCAACGGACCTAAGCCGAGAAGCGATGTGGGATTTATACGCCGGGAGTGGCTTGCGCCCAGTCTCCCAGGTATCGATAAACGAGATATGGTCAGCGGTGCGGTTCAGACCAAACGAGAAAGTGGGGAAATAAGGGCGGTTTGAGAAAACAGTTAGCAATCCGCATTCTAGGCCACATCGCTGCTGCCAATAGAAACACATCCAAGCAAACATGAGAGCCAGTTCATCATCCATTCAAATTTACCAAGCAAGGACTCAACACTGTGATGGGTTGGGCAAGCTCCACTTCCGCAACCATACCGAAACATTCAAAGTTTTCGCAGCTCCAGAGTGGATAAAAAGACGGAAGCTGGGCGACTACACCCAGTACTGGTGCGAGTACCTGCAATCCCAGCCGCAAACAGAATTTACATGGGTAGCCGTGTATAAAAAGCATATAGTCGGTACAGTAACGCTTAAGCCGCTGATCAACTGTGGACTAGAATTCGTCCCAAGAGGGACATGCCATCATCAGATATCAGCTGTTGCCTGCCTTAGGTTGATGTATGTAGCTCCAGATCACCTTAGCAACGGTATCGGCAGCCAACTGATGCAGCATCTTCTCGGGTATATGACCTCTCAGAATTACACGATCGGAACGCTGATCACCCACCAAGCCAACACTCGTGCCCGCAAGTTTTACGAAAGAAACCACTGGATAGTGGATGAATGCTTTAGTCATCAGGTCACTGATTTCTTTTGGGAGCCACCCTCAATGCGGAAACGAGTCCGCTATCGAATCAATCTTCGTAGAACTCAATCTGCAAGTTGTTCCTAGAAAACAGCTCCGGGACATGCGAACTTGAGCATTGCCCCGGATGTCGTTCTGTGACGAGTGGGAGGTTCAAGTCTGCTTTCAGAAATGAAAGATAGCCCTTCCACAGTTGATGATTACAATCAGTCAATGCCTAACACTGGTCAAAACATCATCCGCACCTTCATTGCGATTTTGGTCCTCATCTCGCATCCTTGGCTTGTTCGAGCGGCAAAAGAGCCGTTAGCTGATCCGTTGATCCTGGGGAGTTCCCAAAACATCATATTGCTGATCGGTGATGGCATGGGAGCAGGGCAGCGTACAGCAGCCCGTTGGTACAATAGTGGTCTTGAAGGAAATCTGGCAATGGACCTGCTTCCCGCAGAAGGCTTGGCTCATACCGCATCAGCGGACAGCTCGATCACTGATTCCGCCGCAAGCGCAACTGCTATAGCAACTGGCGTAAAAACTAACAACGGCATCATTGGTATGGACCCAGAATACATGGTTTTGGATACAATCCTAGAACAAGCAAAAATGCATGGTATGGCAACCGGGATGGTAACCACTGTGCAGGTGACACACGCCACTCCAGCAGCTTTTAGCGCGCATGTCCCCAGCCGCAGCATGACAGAAGAGATTGCCCTGCAGCTATTGGGGACAAGGGTGGATGTTATCCTGGGCGGCGGAGAGGATGATTTCTTGCCAGCATCAGCCACTGGTTGTTATCCGAGCAGCGGTAAACGGGCTGATGATCGTGACTTGATCGAAGAAGCAATCTCTGCCGGGTATACATACGTGTGTGATGCTGAGGGGTTAATGGCTGTCAACGCAGGCCATACGTCCCACTTACTCGGGCTGTTTGCTGACGAAGAGGTACAGCGTCCATACAGCCCGTCCTTAGAGCAGATGACCGAGGTAGCCATTGCTATCCTATCACAAGACCCAGATGGCTTCTTCCTGCTGGTAGAAGGGGGCCAAATCGATTGGGCTTGCCACGCGCAGGATGCTGAAAATGCAATCATGGATACCATCGATTTTGATCAAGTGATTGCGCAAGCGGTGGTTTTTGCACAAAGCGAACCACAGACATTAGTCATTGTTGCTGCAGATCATGAAACAGGTGGTATGAGTGTGAGCGAGGTGTCTAGTGGCTTGCCAAGTGAAGATGGCCCGTTTTTAATGCCAGACGGGAAAACGTTCTATGTTAACTGGAGCACTAACGCTCACACCGCAGCGCCGGTCCCGGTGAGCGCACAAGGACCTGCTGCGGAGCTCGTTTTTGGGGAATTTGAGAATACTTATATCCACGATATCATGTTTGCGTCAGCTGGCTTCGCGGATTTCAAGCGAGTTTACCTCCCGCTTAGCATGCATCATTTCAACAATTTCCCAAAATAAAGCATATTTGCAATAAGATTGCACGCATACGGAATTTCTTGATGGAAACACGCTCTGCCGAGCCCTATACTTAGGCAGTCTTTCTGAATTAAACTACCAGACACAACACACTAGTTGGATGAACCCAAAATGCAGCAGCTATTGCCCGCACAATATCCAAATGTCCTTCCCCTCTATGCAAGGCTGCAGTATAACCTGGTCATAGATTCGATCATTGCTGGCAATACGCGCGGGGGAGTCTACGTCGACCAAGTAGCTCAACCACGGTTCGCCATTCTGTGGAATAAGCAGGATACCTTGCTGCTAGCTGGACCCGCTCCAACACTATCGTTCCGCAATGAATTGAGAGATCTGCTATGCACAAAGATCTTACCGGATGCTTGCCAGATGACCGTCCCAGAAATTGCTTTTCTGTACACGCCCCTGGTTTGGGAAACCTATGTGGCTGAAATTTTGGCTGGTATAAACTTCAAGAAAGCGAGCCGCCGATTTTATGCTTCACATAAGCTAAAACCAAACTGGAATGCTCGACTTCTTCCGGGTTTTACACTGGCTGCTCTCGATCTAGAACTGCTGAAAAATGATGACCTCAACGGCATCGACTCGATCCACAACCTGATATTATCCCGCTGGGAAACGCCGCAATCGTTCTACTCGACCGGCTTTGGCTACTGCATCATAAGCCAGGGGCAGATTACGAGTTGGTGCCTGACAGTCTACGCAACCGGGCGCCAGTATGAACTAAAAGCCGAGACCCACCGCGAATATCGAAATCAAGGGCTGGGTACGGTGGCCACAGCAGCTTGTTTGGCACACTGCGATACCCACGGATACACTCCCCACTGGCATTGCTGGGAGAGCAATCGGGCTGCAATTGCAGTCGCCCAAAAGGCCGGCTTTGATAGACCAATGGGCTACTCAGCACATAGGATTCTGCTTTAATTTGGTAAATATGAACCAGAAAGGGGTGTCACAGAACGACATTCAAGCGACTGGCAAACGAATAAATCTGCTCAGAGGAGACGATATGCATGTAATAGCAGAATTCACCATCATCCCGATAGGAGTCGGAGTATCTCTATCGCAATATGTTGCGCATTGCGAGCAAATCTTGAGTGGGTCAGGGTTAAAGTATGATCTTCATGCAAATGGTACAAATGTTGAAGGCGACTGGGAAGTTGTATTCTCGACATTAAAACTTTGTCATGACAGTTTGCATACGATGGGAGTCCCACGGATTCACAGCGAGATAAAAATCGGTACGCGTATCGATCGCACACAATCAATGAATGAAAAAGTGGTCAGCGTGCAAGAAAAGCTTAAAGGCACATAACCGATACTGGCTACTGCTTGACTTTCTGTAATCTTCCGCTAAACTGAAAGCAGTAGAACCAACAATCAAGTAAAGGGAGGGAAAAATGGCTGCGCTCAACAAAGTGCAACTTATCGGCTACCTGGGTAAAGATCCAGAAATGCGCAAGACAACTAGCGATAAACATGTCACCAGCTTCAGTTTAGGTGTGACACGCCGCTGGCGAAGCAAAAGCGGCGACTCTCAATCCACCACCGACTGGTTCAACATTGAGACATGGGGCAGGCTAGCTGAAATATGCAACGACTACCTCAGCAAAGGCCGCTTGGTATACGTAGAAGGGCGCTTACAAACCGACCGGTACGAACAGGAAGGGTCAACACGCTATTTTACGAAGATTGTAGCGAACGAGATGCAGATCTTAGACCGCCGCCCAGAAGAGGAAGAACCGGTCGAAGAGGAACAGAGCGAAGAGGAGTAGCTGCGATTGTTAATGCAGAAGACCGCCCGGATAAGAATTGGGCGGTTTATTCTGCTTAAATTTGCACTGGGGCAGATCATTCAATCGGTATGCTTTCCAACTGGTCCAGCATTCCACTGACCACGTCGAAGCCACCCTGCCAGAAATCAGCTTGGGTGATATCGATGCCTGCTACTGAGAGAATGCTGGCAGGTGCAAGAGAACCTCCGGCAGAGAGGATCTTGAGGTAGCGCGACTTGAATGCGTCTCCTTCGACAAGGTACTGCTGGTAGAGCGACAAGACCAGCAGCTGTCCAAAAGTATATGCATACACATAAAATGGTACGTGGTAGATATGGGGGATAGAGACCCACTCCCAGCGGAATTCGTCGCTAAGTTCAACGGATTCGCCAAATTGGCTTTGTAGGTTTTCAAAGTATGCTTCAGCCAATTCATCAACCGTAGCATTGTTTTGTACCATATCGTGTGCCTGTCGTTCAAATAGAGCAAAGTAGGCTTGGCGCATGATTGTTGCATAGGCATCATCTACTTGTTTGAACAGCAGGTCTCGGCGGACATTTTCATCGCTCTCCGTTGCTAAAAGTTTATCGACCAGCATCATCTCACCAAATGTCGATGCCGTCTCAGCTAAGGGTAAAGATGAATGAAATGTGAACAATGAGTGCTGTGCCGCCAGCTGCGAGTGGATCGCATGCCCTAACTCATGCGCCAAAGTGGCGACATCTCTGGGTTTACTCTGGTAGTTTACCAACACCCAGGGGGTAATCTTAGGGTTTATCGTGGCACAAAAAGCGCCGCTACGTTTGCCCTTGCGGATTTCGCTGTCGATATGCTGCTCATCAAAGACTTGTTTGGCAAGAGAAGCAAGTTGCGGATCAAACTCAGCAAATGACTCCAGCACCATTTTAGCTGCTTCCCCAAATGGATATGTTTTCTCAGCCTGGGCAACTGGAGCATAAATGTCATAACGCCGCAGCCGTTCCATCCCCAGCCAACGAGCCTTCAAGCGAAAGTAGCGTTGAAAAACCCCCGTGTTTTGCTCGCAAACCCCCAACAAAGTATCGACTACTTCATCCGGGATATCATTGATCAAGTTGCGGGCTGATAGCGGAGAAGTAAATTTGCGAAGATCTAGCTGCTCGTTCCCCCAGTCGCGCACCAGCGTTTGGTACATTTGCCCAAGTACCGGGCCATCATCAGCATATACTCGGTACAACTCCTGATACGCCTTAGCTCGCAAATCTGGAGATTGGTGATAAGCGTACACCATCAGCTCACCGCGTGTCAGCTCTTTTAGTTCACTATCATCTTCAATTTTGAAAACGTAGCGATTGGTAAGCGCATCGTAAAGATTGGTGAGCGCATTTTTACCGGTTACATCCTTGATATTAATGATCTTCTCTTCAGGTTCAGTAAGTGTGTGGGGCTTAAAGTGCCGCATTTCCTCCAGCCAGTAGGCATAATCGCCCGCATCGGTCATCAAACGGTTAGCGGCACCCTCATCCAATTCTTTCCACCAGAGACTGAAGAACAAAGTCCGATTTTGGACTTCCGCCATAAATTGGTCTACCTGGGCGACAAACGCCTGGGCAGCTTGATCCTGTGTATCAGCCGCGAAATTTAAACTTGCGAACCCCTCCAC
>JBFENN010000147.1:0-7908 GCA_041551115.1 Anaerolineales bacterium | reverse complement strand
TATTCTTTCAAGAAAAAACTTGCATAACAATCGTATGGCAAAACGAATTTGGTCATTGGTCATTAAAGATTTCACCCACTTAATACGTGATTGGTGGCTGCCAGCATTCATGCTGTTTGGCGGATTGCTTGAGCTGCTGGTGATTGGATGGGCAACATCACGACCGATAACCAATCTGCCAATGATGATCTTGGATCAGGATCAGTCCACTGCCAGCCGGAAGTTAATCTCAGCACTCAAAAACACGACAACATTCAGCATCAGCCATTATGCATTATCTTATGATGAGATCGATACCGCAATGGATAGAGGCTCTATCAACGCAGCAATCATTATCCCCAACAAATACGGTACAGAAATAGAAGCTCAAAATGGGAAGCCAACAATCGCTGTAATTTTGAACGGGGCGGAAAGCACTGCCGCAACTGCAGCTTTACGATCGATTGAGGGATTAATCGCTGACCTAGGAATTGGGATCACGATCGAACGGTTTGGCCTGCCAGAAGAAGCCCTAGCTGGATTCATCCCAAGCCTGAGGGTCTGGTTCAATGAAGCATTGAATGAAGCACTCTACACAACACCCGCGGAACTTGGACTCATGTTGGAGTTTACGATCCTGATATTTGCTGGATTATCCTTTTCCCGAGAAAGGGAAATGGGAACGCTGGAACATCTGCTAGTAATGCCATTCTCTTCGCTCGAGATCATTGCTGGAAAATCAATTCCGGTCATCATCATAGGATTCATAGATTTTATCCTGCTGGGAGGAATAGTCAGATTTGCATTTGATGTGCCGATCCGCGGTTCTGTAAGCCTGCTTTTAATAATAGCGCTGATTTATATTTTGGTGGAACTAGGGAAAGGGCTAGTAATCTCGGTCTCGTCGCGGACACAACACCAAGCTTTCCTAATCATTATGTTGGTAGGGATGGTGGATTTTCTCTTCACGGGTTATGCGGTTCCAGTAGAGTCTATGCCCTCAATCTTACAAACATTAAGCAATTTCATTCCTGCTCATCACTGGTTGGTCATATTGCGTGGAATATTACTCAAGGGAGTCGGGCTTGAAACATTATGGCCAAATGTCTTGGCATTGGTTATCTTGGGTATCGTTATAGGCAGTGCATCCATTTTTTTTGTGCGCCGTTCTTTAGACTAGTGCATTGTCAATGGCTAAAAGCCTAACTTGAAGACAAGTTTACACATCGATTCGAAAGCCAATAGAGTTTTATCCAGAATCAATTTCTATCAATACTTCAAGGTAGAAGTCACACTTAAGTACAATACCGGACTTACATGAAAGGGATTTCTTTTTGATCGACATGCAGAATGAGAGCAAACTAGACCCAATCATCATAGAGCATGTATCTAAGCAATTCGGGAACTTCACCGCAGTTAACAACATCAGCTTTATGGTAAGGAAGGGTGAGATTTTTGGTTTCCTTGGGCCAAATGGATCGGGGAAAACCACGACAATACGGATGGCTCTTGGGCTTCTTCCCCCTTCGGCAGGTAAAATTCAGATCCTTGGATTTGATATAACTGATCACCCTGGGAAAATTCGCCAGCGGATCGGTTATATGTCGCAAAGATTTAGTCTTTATAACGACCTTACAGTCATTGAAAACCTGCGTTTTTACGGTCGGGCTTATGGTCTAAGCAACCAGGATTTATCAGAGAGGATACAGTATACGATTGAGATGGCCGGACTCATTGACCGCGAGCATACAAAAACAAAAGATCTGTCTGGAGGTTGGCGACAGCGTCTAGCTCTCGGTGCTTGCATCTTGCACCATCCAGAGATCATATTTCTCGATGAACCGACTGCTGGAGTTGACCCGATTTCGAGGCGGATTTTCTGGGACCTGCTTTACAGCCTCGCCGCTGAGGGAATCACAATCTTTGTCACCACGCATTACATGGATGAAGCTGAACGGTGCCACCGTATGGCATTTATCCAACATGGTGAGTTTATCGCTATGGGTACACAGGTAGAAATAATGGACTCGATGAAGATTGGTAGAGTGCTGGAGCTTTCACCAAGTGATCCTGTTAGAGCCTTGAGAAGTTTACAGGCATTGCAGATTAAAGGCACCCTTCAGGTTGAGGAAATAGCTTTATATGGCTCGATGATCCACGTCCTCGCTAAGGATATCAACACGCAGTCAACACAGATATACAAGGCACTATTATCTGCTGGGGTCGACCCGGGTGAACGGAGGATTATCTCACCTTCGTTGGAAGATTTATTCATAGCTTGTATGCGTTGAGGTATTTATGCGAAACATGATAATTATCGGTCTCGTGGTTTTATTGATTACACTTCTGGTAAGCTTATTTTTCATCATGAACCCAGAAGAAGGGCAGGCTGTCCTTGTTCAGCTGGGAATAGCTGTTCCGGAAACTGAATTCTATCAAGCAACAGGTATTCTAGAAACTGAGACAACAATCATAAGCTCACTAAGTGGAGGTGTGGTTGAAGCTTTACCGATTGATATCGGGCGTCAGGTTTTGCAGGGGAATACGGTCGCTCAACTAGAAACGGAACTGATCAACGCACAACTTGAAGTTGCACGAGCAAACCTACAAACCGCGAGAGCTCAACAATCACTGATCACAATGGCGCCCAGAGCCGAAGACATACGTCCTGCCCTCGCCACTGTAGAGTTAGCAGAAACATACTTGGACATTGCAAACCAAAGCCTTGAAGATGCATTAGCTCTCAAGAGAAATGACCCAACCCGGAATAAAAAAATTGATACTGCCCGCGCGCAAGTCTACCAGGCAGATCTTCAGCTGCGAGCGGCTCAAAAAGCACTGGAAAAAGTGCGGTCAGGGGCGACTGATTCGGAACGAGAGGCTGCAAAAATCGCGGTCAAAGAGGTAGAGTTAGCAATGGGAACTATCGTCAAGCAAATCGAAGACCAGACACTAATTGCTCCAATCAGCGGTATCGTCATGCAGCACTTGATTCAACCGGGTGAGATTGCCTTGGCAGGCTGGCCAATACTAACGATTTCTGACATCAAAAAGATGGAGCTGACTGTATTCATCCCGCAGGGTGATTTGAATTGGATGAAGGTAGGGGACCGTGTACCAATCATAGTTGATATATATCCCGATGAAAGATTCTACGGTGAGATTATCAGCATCTCGGATAAAGCCGAATTTACTCCCAGAAATGTACAGACTCCTGATGACCGGGAAATCCTCGTCCACGCAGTAAAAATCAGGGTGCCGAACGATGACAGCAGGTTGAAACCTGGTCTTTACGCTGAAGCCACCTTCGAGGTGATACCATGAGACCACATCCTATGATAATTAACACTCCGCACTACCAAAAATATCGCCAACGATTAATATCAACTCGCTGGAGTACCATCTTAGTTATATTCACGATCCTTATAACAGCAATCACGACCATGATCACCGGATGCAATCAAACAGATGAGGCTCCAATTCCTGGTGAAATTATGGCAACTGGATTCATCGAAGGCAATATCTACGATGTGTTATCAGATTATGGCGGAATAGTGAAAGAGCTCCATGTTGCCGAGAATGACCAAGTCCCAGCAGGAGCGATCTTGATCAATATTGAGAATCTTGAAATATTGAGCTTATACGAACAAGCAGTACTAGCAGAACAAGCTGCTGAAAATGGGCTCTTGAAGTGGGCTGAATATCCAACAGAACAAGATATATCAATGGCAGAAGCTAATCTCGCTGCCAAACAAACGGCGTTCATCGAAGCAGAAGCAAACTTGAGCTTACTGAAAATCGCTTATAGACCACAAGATCCTCCAAAACCAGAACGGCGAGCTGTTCGGGCTGCATTAAAAATTGCCCGAGAGGAAATGGCACTCGCTGGTTCACAGCTAGATCAAGTAAAAGCTGGGCTGCCTATCCAACAATTGAATGTATTGAAAGCCAACTTGGCTGCAGCAAAGGCTAGTACAAGCTTCCATGCTCAGCTATTGGAGCGTTTACAAATAGCATCCCCGATATCCGGAATAGTCCACCAAATCCTGGTCAAAACCGGTGAGATAGCCACACCGGGTGCGACACTTATCCGATTGATCGATCCGACAAATTTAGAAATTACCGTTTATGTGCCGGCTTCTGACATCACGTACATATCACCTGGAAATCCAGTGCTGATCCAAGTAGATGCATATCCGGACCAACAATTCACAGGTCGCGTTGATTATGTCGCAGATATAGCTCAATTCACCCCATCTGATGTCCAAACGGCGGAAGAGCGAGTGAAGCAAGTATTTGCTATCAGAATATCTACAGAAGATTATGATGGGCGCTTGAAACCAGGGATGCCAGCTGATGTGCGAATAGAAACTATTCCAGTAACCAGCAAATAACCAGCGGCAGACCAAGCCCGGTAGACCAATCTGTATTTTTAAGTTAAACTGAAGTTAAGGTTTCAGCATGGATCCACTCGATGACAGTGGGATGCCATCTCTCGAATTGTGTAGTTTCGACTAATCAATATGATCCTGCAAAAGCGAATTGACAAGATAATCCGAACCAGGAGAATCGTAGCTGTCATCTGGACCACAGCTTTCGCGGGCATCGTACTCATTAATTACCAAGTAGATTATCCAACGCCGACTGCAGTTTTTATCTTGTGGATATTAGGTCTCCTGGCAACACTTTTGGGTTTTGAGATCATAATTAGATCAATCAGGAAGGCAATCCAAGAAACTGAAGCTAGCCAAGCTGTCCGAGAATATCGCTACCAGCAACAGGAAGCATTCCTTAAACTCACCAGCAACCTCGCTACTAATCGAGATGAAACAATCATGATCGACCAGCTGCTTGAAGCTTTAATCACTGATCTTAACTTTGACCAAGCAGATCTCTATCTGATTGATCATTACCCTTACCAATCAGGTCCAATCAAACAAGATCCAGTAAATCAGATTGGCCAATCGGGAGAGAACAACTCTTTGCCGATCGCACCAGGAGGTTATAGAAAGCATTCCCAATCCACAGCGACCCCTACCGCTACAAAGCAAAGCAAGTTGACGAATATTCAAGGAGCGATCCAATGGGGAGAACAAACCTTTGGTCGATTGATCGTACAAAGCCACAACCGGGGAGAGTTTCTCAAGATCGATCAAAGGATTGCCTCTGAGACCGCATCCATCACAGCTGCTGTGCTCTCCTATGCCCGTGACCTCGAACAACAACGTTCGGCGAAGGCCAAAGCCGAGCAAAGAGAAGCAGTCCTAAAGGTTCGGGAGCGAAAATTATCTCTGTTAAAAGATATGACACAAGCTGCCATGACAGCGCAAGATATCAAAGAGATGATGCAGAGCTTCGCAAATTATCTGGAAAAATTGTTAGACGCCGACAGTTCTCTTATTGTTCAGTGGGATGATCGGTTGGGACATAACGTACCGGTTGCAGTATCGGGCCCGCTTCACCAAATCACTCGCACGCTCCAGGTAGAGACCGCAGAGCTACCATTTACAAACCAGAAGATCTCTATTGAGCAGCCGATAACGATCGAGGATGTTGCCAATTCTCCTTTGATTAGCCCGGAAACATCTACCGCACTCAACTGCAGTTCCTTATTGGTGCTACCGCTTGCTGAGAATGAACATGAACAAAGGACTGCATTTCTCATCTACCACAATAGAAGAGTATTTTCTGAACATGACAGAACCCTTGGGAAACAGGCAGCAAGTTTAATCAAGCTGGCTATCGCAAGATTGAAGGCTTTTAAGGCATCAGAGGGTATGACAAAAGAGCTGTCTGCTTTACAAATCGCAACCGCGGCCTTACTTAACACGCTGGACCTAGAATCGCTTTTAGGGCAGATATTAGACGCTGCAGTTAGCGCTATCCCGTCAGCCGAAAAAGGTCGCTTGCATCTCGTGGCACGTGAAACTGGGCAACTGCAAATCAGAGCAGCATTAGGTTATACTGATGCGCGCATACACACATTTAGAAGTACGGATTTAACCAGTAATCCTGGGCAAGTTGTCCAAAATCGTGAACCAATGCTGATTAACGATGTCCACGCAGATCCAAACACCCCCTTCAAGAATGATATACCCGAAATGAGGGCAATTGAATCAATGATCATCGCTCCACTAATCCTTGGTGATCAAACATTGGGGGCCATCTCATTGGATGCCTATTCACGGTATGCATTCAGTCACTCAGATCTAAATCTGCTGGTCAGTTTTGCTACAACGGCGACTGCGGCGATCCAAAACGCCCAGCTCCACACTGAAGTCCAAAAACAAGCGATAACGGATCCACTTACCGGATTATATAACCGGCGAGGATTTTTTGAATTAGGACGGAGAGAAGTGGAACGCGCCCGCAGATTCGATCGGACTCTGACTGTGATGATCATCGACATTGACCACTTAAAAGAAATCAATGACCAACATGGGCACCAATTTGGTGATACGGTCATATCTGGGATCGCATCACAGTTCCTAAGAGACTTGAGACAGATTGATCTAATCGGCAGATATGGGGGTGATGAGTTCGTCGTTCTGCTTCCGGAGACAGACCTGGAGAATGCCCACCAGGTTGGAGAAAGATTACGAAACAATACATTGGGATCGCCATATTTCAAAAATGGCAAACCAATCCATATGACGATTAGTATTGGCGCAGCTAGTAGAAAACCAGAGGATGAGTCACTAGAAGTCATTATCGAAAGAGCTGATCAAGCGTTGTACCGGGCGAAGGAAGGGGGCCGCAATCGAATAGCAACATTATCATAGGCAACAGCAAACTAAAAAGTTTGTACGTTTACGCCATCTCCCATACACAGTTGAAGTGGCCGAGCTGCGGTTATTTTCACTTTGGCAAAGTGATCATACAGCTGCTTAAGAAAACTGAGCCAACGTCGAATATGTTAAATGAAAAAGACGCATGGGGTCATGCGTCCATTTCACTTTTCAGGCTCCTCGGGTAGGACTTGAACCTACAACCTAGCGGTTAACAGCCGCCCGCTCT
Source organism: Anaerolineales bacterium (assembly GCA_041551115.1). GTDB lineage: Bacteria > Chloroflexota > Anaerolineae > Anaerolineales > UBA4823 > DAOVXM01. Next base: position 912 of record JBFENN010000147.1, on the reverse strand, counting down.
GCCGATTGAGCTACCGAGGAACATGCGCAGAGGATTATATACGCAAGCCAAATGAGTGTCAAGGAGAATGGAATCCGGCGAGGAATTTGACGCACCTATTGCGAACAAGTATAATCTTCGCATAATTTCCAAGGCACAGCCAATCAAAAACTGAGGCACCTATGCCATTAAAAGGCAATCTGCGTGATTTTTCGACTGCCCAACTTCTAAACCTTATCAACCTGGCACGAAAGACAGGAAGATTAGCCGTAGAAGGTCCGAATGACACGATCTGGGTGTATTTCCGCGAAGGAAAATTAGCGTATGCACATTCCAGAGGGGAAAATCAAGGATTACCAGCGATCCTCCATAGGGCCAAGCTAATTAATGCTGCTCAAGAGAAAATAATCACAGAAAAAGCGGGTGACATGAGCGACAAGGAATTAGGGCTGCTATTAATCAATGCTGATTACTTGTCACAGCAACAAATCCTTTCCAGTTTAGTCAATCACTATACCGACCTCATTAACCGCTTATTCACCTGGATAGAAGGTTTTTTTGAGTTTAAAAACGATACTTACCCACCCGAGGATAAGATCGCAGTCCGGATCAGCTTAGAGAATTTAATAATCGACGGCACAAGAAAGCTTAGGGAATGGGAGCAACTTCAGGATGAAATTCCGAGCCTTGATATGGCTTTGAAATTTGCTGAGCATCCAGGTGCAAATATCCAAAAAGTGAATCTGAGCGTAGACGAATGGCGGGTTGTATCATATATCAACCCAAAGAATTCAATCCGACAGATCGCTAAGGCAACCGACCAATCAGATATAGAAATAAGAAAAATCGTTTATAGATTAATCCAGGCTGGTATGGTCGAGATCATACGACCACAAGGAATTACAACGCCATTCCCAAGAGGGAAGGAACCTG
>JBFENN010000146.1:0-7962 GCA_041551115.1 Anaerolineales bacterium | reverse complement strand
GCTAAGAAGATCATGAAACCAAAAAACACGCCAATATATTTACGCATAACATGCTCCTTGCCCTGGAATCATAACAGGTAACATAATCGCTAGACGAAATCCCGGGTAAATTGGTTCCCGATAAAATGGATACAGCCAATCGAAACCCTGCCCCGAGGAGAGAATTTCGCCTTTTGACCCTAGCGATCAGCTGTTAAAACGAACATAACCCATCCAAAAGCCAATCATTTTTGACCTATTTCAGAAGCGACCGTATCCAATTCGGGATATCAGCGTCTCATATTATGAAACGATTAACTCTGCCTGAGTGCTGTTCGACAGCCTCGTAGAGATAAGGTTTCTAACACGGGGGGGGCAGACGTGTCATGACAACCTGCCAGTGGGGCGCTGGCAGGTTGTCTATTTTTTAACATCTCCACACCGCTTTAAGAAATTCTTAAGCTTCCTGCCGTACAAAAAAGCTTGCGGTTTTGTTAGGCTGCATATACAATTAGAGTACGCCCAAGTGCCCGAGGGGGAAAAGACCAATCAAATAATTCTTCCGAGACTAATGATCTTCATGAGATTGTTGGTTCGCTTATGGTCGGCACACGACTAACTGAAATGAGGAGGTGAAATCATCTACTTCGAAACTACGTAAGCACAATTTATGTTAAATCTTGATTTTCCCGAAAGTTGCATGTACGATAAAAAATTTCCAGTTACAAGAACATAGTTTGCTTCAAATAAGGAGATGACTTCTCATGAACTATAAGACTATGATCATCCGCGTTTTTTCTGTGTTGCTTACACTTGCGCTCCTAGCTCCTGTAGCGAGCCCATTCAATATGAGCGCTCAGGCCGCTTCTATAATTGCATATGACATGGTGGAAAGCGGCAGCCTAAACCTGATCAGCTACACCAATCCCTATACGAACGCATTCTCTAGTGCTGGAGATGGGTTCCAAAAATATCAACGGGGCGTATCAGCAACAATTCCCTTTTCCGTCTTAGATGATAGTTTTTCTATCTTTCCACCCGATAGTTTAGGCATCATCAAAGAAGGCAATACGGATGTATTCTTTGGTGTAACTGATACAGAGAATGGTGACAACTCCGGACCGGTTTCCGCGACTTGGGTCTTTGATGTCAGCGGAGCACCAAATCTGACCCTATCGATTGATATGGGTGCAATGGGGGATTTCGAATCATCTGACACATTTATCTGGGAATACCAAATCGATGGTGGTCCAGTAGAGACAGCCTTTATAAACACTGTGGATGAAGCTGGTAGTCATACCTATACCCTCGAAGGTGGAACAAGCTTTCTACTAAATGACCCAATGCTTATGAACGGTGTGATTCTATCGAATGAACTGCAAACGTTTACAACCGCACTCAATGGCTCTGGTTCCACGTTAACCCTCACCCTAACCGCTCAAACTGATGGGGGTTCTGAAGCATTTGCATTCCAAAATATCATAATTTCAGCAGAAGCTCCTGTTACAGTAAACTGTGGGGGAACATTATATGTAGATCAAGGGTTTTCGGCGACTCGTGGGATAACAGCCACAGACGCGGATGGAACTGTTGTAAACATGGAGATTACTGCTATCGATCCATCGTCGGATGCCATCACTTTGGGCGATTTTTCTCCTGCGCCGGATGTCGGTGGAGAGGCCAGTGCGACGGTTACTGTTGGACCAGACGTCATGGCTGATACTTTTACTGTAGAAGTAACTGCTGTTAATAATGATGCCGAGTCTCAGTTTGGAGTTTGTACATTTGATGTAGTGGTTAATCCATTCCTGACCATTGGCGAAGTCCAAGGTGTGGTTGAAGACACTGCTAACAGTCTGTATCATCGCTCGCCGTATGCACCACCTTCTGGAAATGGTTATGGTGATTATGTCATCGTGCAGGGTGTCATCTATGCAAAAACACTGCAACGCTCCAGCAGTGGAGGGAGCTACTATGGGTTCTTCATTCAAAACACCGCTGCCACATCCGATGGTGATCCCTGGACATCAGATGGAATATTTGTTTTCAATAATCGTTACAGTACGTTACGAGTCAACGGCGGCGGCTACTACACTCCGCAAGTAGGCGATGAAGTGATCCTGCGCGGACCGGTTGTCGAATACTACAACCTGACCCAACTTTCCAGTCCTTACTTGCTGGAGGTAGTTCGCGAAGGCGTTGTCATAGATTCAGAGGTCCCCGCCTTTGAAGCTGATCCCGATGATGACATCGCCGAAGCCAATCGTTATTGGGAGCGCCATGAAGGGATGCGCGCCCAGGTACCAGCAGGCAGCATCGTCCTGAATGGTCGTGACGTTTTTGCCAGCTCGGCTGACTCTGAAGTATGGGTGGCGCGCGGTGACAGCGAGATTGCACAGCGTGCAGAACTCTATGAACGGCGAGCTTTTCGTGATGCACATCCGGTAGATGACATCCCTGAATCTGATTTCGACAACGGTAACGGTTACCGCATTGTGATGGGTGGTCTGGGTGTCAAAGCTAGTTCAGACGACAATACAACACTGCTTGCCCCGGCACGTACTTTCGATGCGCTGAATAATGCACCAGTTGGCGGCGTATACTTCTCATACAGCAAATATCAAATACAGGTAGGACAACAGCTGGAGCTAACACCAGGTGTTGACCCCGCTTTAAACACACCTCCTCAGCCATTCAATCGTGAGGAAGAGTACAGTATTGTCACATTCAATGTCGAGAATCTATATGATTACTATGACGATCCATTCGATGGCTGTGATTTCCACGGCAACTCAGGCTGCGATGGCGTATATCCTCCGTTTGACTACGTTCCACCAAGCGATGAGGTGTACCAAGCCCGCCTATTAGAGATCGCCCAGCAAATCGTCAATGACTTGCACAGCCCGGATATCATCATGGTCCAGGAGACTGAAGACCAGGATGTCTGCACAGTAGCGGAAACTGCTTATTCATGCGGATTTACAAATAATGCAGATGGAAAGCCAGATACACTGCAGGAATTGGCCACGGTTATCGTTAGCCTTGGTGGACCGCAGTATGATGCAGCATTCGACCGGGACGGCGCCGATGACCGCGGTATTATCTCGGCTTACTTGTACCGCACTGACCGTGTTGAGCTGCTGCCGGCACTAGCTGATGATCTCGTGCTAGGCGACGATCCGCAAGTGGACTATCCTTACTCTGATCCACTTCCGTACAACAATGATGTACAAAATCCCAAGGCATTGAATGCCGTTTTACCAGATTGGGTAACAGGTTCCACCGACGGGGACAACGTGTTTACCCGACCGCCACAAGTCGGTTTGTTCCGCATTTGGCGTGATGGCATCGAAACCAGCGTCTTCACAGATGTGTACATATCTGATAACCACTTCAGCAGCGGACCTGATGGCCGTGTCGGACAGCGTACTGAGCAAGCCAATTACAATGCGGCTATCGTTGATGCTCTGCAGCAGGCTGATCCTGACGTGTACGTATCTGTTGGCGGCGATCTAAATGTCTATCCGCGTCCTGACGATCCATTTGCGCCACCTGACACCAGTGACCAGCTGGCTGGGCTCTACAACCAGGGCATGACCAACCTGTGGGATATCCTGGTTGCCGAGGCACCTGCTAGTGCCTACAGCTACATTTACCAAGGTCAAGCACAAACTCTGGACCAAATATTCGTCACACCATCCTGGATGGATGAATTAACCCAAACAAGAGTTGCGCATATCAACAGCGACTTCCCTGCAGATAACCCTGGCGATGGCCCGCGCGGTACAAGCGACCATGACCCACAAGTAGCTCAATATACATCAATGCCTACCCTGGATCGTCTAGAGGACTTAGTGTATTACTACGATGCTCGTGGTGATATCTACGGTAACAAGACCTTGAAGATTCTGATCGATCGATTAGTTAAGACAGCCCGTTTTGAAGCAAGTGGCCAGTACCAAACCTACTTAGATCAATTGTATGCATTTGCAAGCCAGGTGCAGGACTTAGCACCAGAACAGATCTCCCAAGTTGCCGCAGATGCACTAGCACAGGAAGCTTTGTTGCTTCTGTCCACAGAAACCTCAGGGGTGTTATCCACTTTAGCCACTGATGTTTCGAGTAATCAGCTGTTCCTACCATCCATCAACCGCTGAGCTTCATTACGGATGAAGCCACCGGCGACAACGTGATTTCTCACAGCGAGAGATAGATAAGAATATATTAGGCGGGTCAGAGAAATCTGATCCGTCTAATACTTTTAACTGCCATCCACGGGGATACTTTCCCCGAAGAAGGATTGAGCTTTGTTATAATCACGCCGATGTCGAGCGTAATTCCCTTTTTATCTTCGCGTATGCTAATCGTTTCCAACTGGAACTTTTAAATGATCCCCATCCAACTGACAATCCAAGGGTTTCTGTCCTACCGTGAGCCAGCAGAGCTGGACTTCACGAGCTTCGAACTGGCCTGCATCTCGGGCGCTAACGGAGCCGGGAAGTCCTCCCTGCTGGACGCGATCACCTGGGCGCTCTTCGGGCAGGCCCGCCGCCGGGATGACGCCCTCATCAACAACCAGTCGGAGGCTGCCGAAGTAGGCTTGACTTTCAGCTATGAGGACAATATCTACCGCGTCCTGCGCACCAACCCTCGTGGCAAAACCAGCCTTTTGGAGTTTCATATCCTGCAAAAGCCGCCTGAAAACCTAGCGGACATATTGTTAGGCGAGGGTACCTGGAAACCGCTGACCGAACGCACCCTGCGCGAGACCCAAACGCGCATCGAGCAAACCTTACGCTTGGACTACGACACCTTTGTCAACGCATCCTTCTTCCTGCAGGGGAAAGCCGACCAGTTCACCCAACAGCGCGCCGGCGACCGTAAGCGCATCCTGAGCAGCATACTCGGCTTGGAAGTTTGGGAAACATACCGACAGCGCACCGTCGGACGGCGCAAAAAAATCGAACAGGAGCTGGCCCGCCTGGATGGCCAGCTGCAGGAAATCAACGAGGAATTGGCCGAGGAAGGGGCTCGCACAACACGCTTGCAAAAGTTGCAAGATGACCTCGAACGAACAGCCCAGCTGCGTACCGTGCAGGAGGCCCAACTCACCAACATACGCGCCCTGCACAATACGATCAACTCTCAACGTCAGATGGCAGCCGCGCTGGCCCGACAGGTCAGCACGCAGGCAAAAAACCGGCAGGAGTTACTGGAACGAGCAGCTGCCCGTCAAGCAGAACGCGATTCGTATGCCACGCTGATTAATCGCTCAGAAGATATTCAGACCGCCTACGATTCCTGGCAAGCCAGCCAGCAGGAGCTTGAACGGTGGGAAACCATCGCGAGTAAATTCCAAGAGGGTGAAAAGCGCCGTCAGGCTCCACTGGACATCATCCATGCCGCAGAAGCTCGTCTTCGGCAGGAACAAGAAACACTATCGAAACAAGCCTTGTACCTAGCGGAGGAGTTCAAATCCCGTACAAAAGCACAGGAACAGCTAGCTGAGATTGATGTAGAGCTCAAGGAGCTTGAAAATAAACTCGCCCGCCGGACAAAGCTTGAGGAGCTGATGCGGACTGCCCGGACCGCACAGGCAGAAGCCCAAGCCGAAAATCCGCGCCTTAAACATGAGATGAACGAGATCAAAGCTCGTATCAACCAGATTTCAGCGGTCGAAGGTGCGCGCTGCCCGATCTGTGCGCAAACATTGACCAAAACCGATCGCGACCGCATGATCACGGAACTTACCGAACAAGGGCATGAACTGGGCGATCGGTATCGCGAAAACCAAAAGCTGTTGGCGGATAGTGCTCAAGAAGTTGAAGAGCTTGAGAGAGAAATCAAAGCGCTATCCCAAGCAGATGAGGTCATGCGCCATCAAACCCAGGCAGCAGCACAGTTGAAAGCCCAGATTGATCAAGTGGATCAGACCGAGGTCGAATGGGAACAGCAAGGAAAACTGCGTTTAACAGAGATTGAGCTGCAGTTAGAGCAAGGGAATTTTGCCACAGAGGCGCGCAGGACACTGGCTGAAATCGACCAAGAGCTCAAAGCAATTGGCTATGATGCAGCCAAGCACGACGAAATCCGGCGTACAGAGCGCAACCAACGCGGCACGGGGCCAGAACTGCATGCCCTTGAGAAAGCCCAAGCCGCGCTTGCACCGCTGGAGCGTGAGCTTAACGAGATGCAAGCGCAACTAGATGCCCTGGAGGAAACGCTGCGCGAGCTGGAATCAGAACACAGCCAGGCAGCCTCGGAATTGGCAGCCGCCGAAACCCAGCTTCCGGATCTAAAGAGCTCGGAGCGTGAGCTGCTTACGCTCCAGGAAGAGGAAAACAAGCTGCGCATGGCTGTGGGTGCCGCCCAGCAAAATGTAAACATCTTAAATGGTTTGAAAACTCGCCGCCAATCGCTGGAAATTGACCGAACAGCGCTGGCCGTGCAGATCGGCCAACACCAACAGCTCGAAAGAGCTTTCGGGAAAGATGGTGTCCCGGCATTGTTAATCGAACAAGCACTCCCTGAAATTGAAACCAAGGCCAATGATATCCTCGGGCGGCTGAGCGAAGGCAGTATGGCAGTACGATTTATCACGCAAGCAGCCTATAAAGATTCACGCCGGGAGGACCTGCGGGAAACGCTCGATATCCAGATCAGCGATAACGCCGGCACGCGCGCCTACGAAATGTATTCGGGGGGTGAAGCATTTCGCGTAAACTTTGCTATCCGCCTATCACTGGCAGAGGTCTTAGCCCAAAGATCCGGGGCACGCTTGCAAACTTTGGTCATCGATGAGGGTTTCGGCAGCCAGGATGCGCTCGGCCGCCAGCGCTTGATCGAAGCCATCAACCTCATCAGCCCAGATTTTGCCAAGATATTAGTTATCACCCATATTGAAGAACTCAAAGAAGCATTCCCCGCCCGAATCGAAGTTGAGAAAACCACGCGCGGCAGTACTTTCCAGCTGGTCTAACAACACTTTCTGCTTCTTTTCCGTAAGAATTTACTCTGTAAACTTGCGCTGCAAAGCGGCAATGGCGCGAAACTGCAAGGCTTTCACTGCGCTGACAGATTTCCCCATGATATCGGCTGTCTCTTGAAGCGAACGGTCTTCAGAAAACCGCAGCGCAAGCACATGCTGCTGCTCGGTTGTCAACTCCGAAATCGCTTTGCGGACACGCTGCTTTTTGCTGGCTTCGTCAAACTCGCTTTCCGGATTCTCATCAGCGACGAGGATAACATCTTCAACGCTCACCGGATCGATCTTCTGCGCATAGCGCTGGCGATAGTAGTCATTGACCAGGTTAGAGGCAGTTCCGAAAAGCCAGCCGCGCAGTTTCCGGTTTGGTCCCCGACCATGACCCAATGCATCCAACAACCTCAGGAACACATCAGCAGTGATGTCCTCGCACACCTGTGTGTCTTCAAGACGGTAGCGCACATAGCGGTACAGCTCTGGGTAATAGACATTATGGATCTGTACCAGGGCATCCGCCTCCAGGCGCCGGGCGCGTACTAATAGATCATCTGAGGTCATATCCTGATTAACTTTTTGTGCTCAATCGGCGTTATATGAGTAATATTCCCGTTTTGCTCCACAATTATCCCACCATTGTAGGTATTAATACGTAATTTGTCCATAACCAGATCTTTATTGCGCCATAACTTTTACATAATTGTTAGTTCCACTCACCAATTCGACCCAACCTGCGGCGGCTGTGACTAAAGTCCTTTTCGCCATTGCTACATTATGCTAAGATCACTATAAGTTAACCCAGGAGATGAATAGTTCGGGTTTCCGCTAAGCATCTCCAGTTCAAAAGTCAGAGGAGTAATGCAATGGCTGAATCAAGTAAATCGTCCCGCTTACCGCGCGCGTTGATCTATAGCGTGGTAGTCGTCGTAATCGTCTTAGGCATCACTCTGATCATTATGGCGGTTGGGCGCGCTGGATCACCGGCTGCCGATGATGAGGTG
>JBFENN010000145.1:0-7980 GCA_041551115.1 Anaerolineales bacterium | reverse complement strand
AATTGCCCAATCACGAGAGCATACATTGAGTCTTGGTTCTTATTGAGGTGCCAGAATGGTGCGAAACCTTACCCTGGTGATTGTGGTGATTTTGCTGGCGAGTTGTTCCACGGTTGTCCCGGATTCACCACTTCCGACAATGACGGAATTGATTCAGGCAGCAACCATGGTGCTGCAAACGACCACCCAGACGTCTGCCCCTTCGCCATCTCTGACCCTGGCTCCAAGTGCGACTGCAACTGTTGCTCCCAGCCCAACCCAAACATTCACACCCACAGCTTTCATACCATTTATGGCTGCTGTCTGGGCAGACAATGTCAACGTGCGAATGTCCCCGGGCTACTTATTCCCCATCATTAAAAATGTAGCCCAAGGGACTGAGTTCCTTGTGCTGGGTAAGTCGCCCGGCGGTGAATGGATTCAGGTCGAATCGGCCACAGGTTGGAAGGGCTGGGTGTTCGCCAAACTGGTAGATAGCGAAGCTGACCTGCAGTTCACTCCAGTTATTCAACCCAGCAGCGTACAGCTGGTCCGTGGGCATGTCCAGGATGAACATGGTAACCCGGTCAGCGGCATCCAATTCGCACTCACTCAGGGTAACCAGCCGAACGAGCAGCGCACCGATGCTATGACCGATGAATCTGGATATTTCTATGCTTTCATGCCGCCATCGGCTGCTGGCAGCTGGGCTGTCTCGTACACCGCCATTGCCTGCACCAGCAATACGATGGACAGCAGCTGTAGCTGCCTGGGCGGGATCTGTGGGGATCCATCTCCCTTATCAATCACCATCACTCTGCCGCAAACCGAACCCTTGGTCTTTAAATGGCAGTAATTTCACGATCTTGCGAACGTTATCAAGAACTGCTTTGAGAGCCGAGTAAAGGTTAAATCCGACCAGGACCGAGAAATCTCATAAATCATAGCAATCAAAATCACACCGCCCATCACATGACCAATCTTCTCAGTCTAAACCTTTAAGTTGTTGCATGTACGCTCCTAAGAAAACCCAATATGCATCCTGCATACAGGTGCTGGGACAATGATTGAGAAAAACCGATAATAAACTGTTTAACATCATGCTTCTAAAAACCACTTCAATTGTACGGTTGACAACATTTCTACTGCTGTCCATCTTAGTGTTAGCAAGTTGTGACCAGCGCGACTTATCCACGCCATCCAGCCGGCTGGTTGGTCATTGGAGGTCGCGTAGCTTCGAGTACTATTTTTCGCCAGTAGATCAACAAACAAAAGAAGGCGTTTTTATACAGGATATTGAAGGCATCGTGCTGTATGGTGAATACCAGATCATTGATGAAGACAAAAAAGGTCAGGAATTGGTATTCCGCTTCAATGTTCCCCAAGTTGGGCAGGGCAGGGGTTTATTTCGTATCCAACAAGACGGGTTGAAAATGGAAGTGCGTGAATTTCCCTACCCAAAAGCGAACTATGTAGCACAGTATTTGGATGATCTACTTGCTCCGGAATAACGCGTCCAAAAAAGGGGGATTCCTTCAGCAAGGGGTTTGCCACTACCTGTCTCAATCAACCCAGTAAACGCTAATATTGCCGTCATATTCCCTCCTGCTCCACCATCACCTACAGCTGCTTGTGCCAGTGCTGAGTTGGATCCAGCCGTTCTGATCGCTGCGCAATATCGAGTTATCTGCCACCGCTGCAATCGTTGCTTGCGCCAGGTCGCAGATCATGATCCCTGAATAATCAGCCATCAGCTTCAACACGCTGACTGGAAAAGGCACCTAGGACAGTATGTCCATCCAGCCGAGGTGGGCAGCAGATCGAAAGCAGTTCTGATCCTGCAGCAAGACGCGCTATGTTGGCAGCCTCACTTAGGTTTGCCTGTCTTCTCCCGCCCGAGCTATAACCTTTAATGGTACGATTACGATAATCCCCGGAAAGGTCAACAACGGTTTCACCTGGAGATGACGATGCCAAAAAATACTCTTACCCGTGTGCCAGCTTTGCTCACCTTACTGGTTGTGATACTCATCAGCGCCTGCTCAGCCGCCCAACCGGAAGTCCAAACCGTGGCAGTCAAGACAACCCCAGATTCACCCAGCCAGCCCACAGCAACACTACCCCTAACCAGTAAACCTACAGCAACCACTCCTATGACCGAAACCGCCGCGCCTACCGGTACCGCTCTCCCGGATCCAGATACGCCGACTCCCTCCCCAACACCATGGTCGCCGCTGAGCGGCAGCGGTGGCGGTGTGCTTGCTTTTGTGGCCGAGCATGGCGGTATCCCCGGCATCTATGTGATGAATGCCGATGGAAGCGATCAGCGCCTGGTGACTGATCAATTTGATACCAACCCCGCCTGGTCGCCAGACGGGGATAAGCTCGCCTTCACCAGCCACCGCGGCAATGTAATCGCAATCTATGTGATCGACCTGACTACCGGCAAATTTGCACCTTTCACCAGGACAAAACGCTCACCGACTCAGCCCGACTGGTCGCCGGATGGAGAAATAATTGCCCACATCGATAATCCTGGTCACCCGGGAATCGATTATGAGCTGTTCGTCATAAACGCTGACGGCAGCAATTCCCGTCAGCTCACCGATTCAGCCGGTTACCAGACGTATTCGGCGCCTGACTGGTCACCAGATGGAACTCGTTTGAGTGTGGCCTCGGATCAAGATGGGAATTACGATATCTTCCTGATCGACCCGGATGGCGCCAACCTGCAGCAGCTGACTTTCACCCAGTCGCACGAAAGATCGCCAGCCTGGTCGCCCGATGGGACCCGGATTGCCTTCGAGAGCAACCGGGACGGCAACTGGGAGATTTACGTGATGAACAGCGATGGGAGTGGTGTCCAACGTCTCTCGGATGATCCCGGCGATGACCTGTTTCCATCCTGGTCGCCCGATGGTTCCCTGCTCGCTTTCCAGACAGATCGGGATGGCAACTGGGAAATATATCTGATGGCAGCCGACGGCAGCAACCCAGTTCGTGTGACCAACAACGACTGGAAAGACACCGAACCCGTTTGGAAACCATAGGTTGAGGACCCTGTCACCCTTACGGCACCATTTGGGAAGGCGCAGCAAACCACCCACTCATCCTCGTCGAGTCCGCTGAGCGTCATCCTCACCAGCATAAGGGTGAGCATTTCTAAGAAGTCAATGCCCTCATACGATCTCATGGCCGACAGCGGCTTATGGCTGCTCCACTGTCACCCACAGCTGCTCCCCGTCCGTACTCAGCTGGATCCAGCCGTTCTGGTCGGTACGTAATAGCGAGTAAACTGCCGCCGCCGCGAGCGTCTCCGGTGCGGGACGCCCGCGCCAGTCATCAGCAGCAACGCTGAGCAATACGAGCTGCAGGTTGTGGCTTGCGATCCAGTCCGGGGGATTAGCCGGTGCATAGCCACTCTCTGGCAGCAGCAGAGCAGTTAGGTGCTTCAATTCGGGATCAGACGCGATAGCTTGTAGCGTATCAAAATCGATTCCGACTGGGAGTAAAGCGCGGAAGTTTTCCCATTCTAGCAGCAGGACTGCCCCACGTGGGCACACAACCAGCACCCGCAGACTCGAACCACCACCCAACTGTAAAGCTTGGCCGTCTTCAGCAAGAACCGGCCGCATACCAATCTCGGCGAAGTACGCCTGCAGGGAGCGCGCCGCCCGATTGCCATGCGTTGAGCCAGCCCACAATACCTGCTCAGGTGGGAAGCGCGTCAGCACGTTTGTGAGGGAGGCCAGGTTGTCATCTCCGGGCGCTGCCACCACCAAGGCATCCAGCTGGCGTTCTCCCAAGGGAAGTCGCCGCCCCAATGAGTCTGAAAGTTGGCTGGCACTAGGGCCGCCGTCAACCAGTACAACCCGCCCGGTTGGTGATCGGACCAGCAGCCCATCCCCGCTGCCGACATCCAGGATCGTCAGGTGCAGCCGCCCATCTGCTGCGGACAGCACCCGCTGCCACACACTTACATTGACGACCAGTAGTAGTACAAAGACCGCCGCCGCCCACTTAAGCGAGATCTGCAGTTGCGTGCCCCACTGGATTGGTAAGCGGTCCTCGAGCCAGCTCCCCATCCGATTTCCCAGGAATGTCCACCCGAACAGCAGTGCATAGAACAGGACCACCACGACTGCAGTCACCTTCCCCAGGTGCCATACCCCGGAACCCATGCTGGCGATAGCCTCGACAACCCGGATGGTGAAAACGACAAATGGCCAAGCCAGGTAAGCCGCCAGCTGCCCAAGCGGCTGGTAGATCATCCCGCCCACCAGCGCCAGGCCGCCCAAGACCATCACCGCCGGCTGGACCGGCAGGATCAGCGGGTTAGCTGCGAGTGAGCTCAGCGATACTTGGCGGAAGTGGTAGGCCATCACCGGCAATGTGGTCAGCTGGGCAGCCAGGGTGAACATCAGGAACTCGCCCACCGGGCCGGCAAGGCGCGCTGCTCTTTGCGGCGTCGTGAAGCGAGTGCTGAACGCCTCAAACCAGTGGCTCAGCGGTTCGGCATACAGGATCAGCCCCAAGGTCGCCATGAACGAAAGTTGGAAACCGATATCCCATAAGACATCCGGATCTGCCAGCGCCATCAAGGCCGCCACAAAGACAAGTGTGTTGATACCATCCTGCCGGCGCCCTACCTGCCGGGCAAACAGCGCCAACCCACCCATAATTGCCGCCCGCACCACGGCTGGCCCGCCCCCAACCAGGATGGTATACAGGCCAATCCCTGTCATCGCTAGAACTGCACCCCACCAACGCCCACTGAAACGTTGGGCAACCAAAAAGAACAAGCCGGCCAAAATCGTGATATTAAATCCACTGATCGCAATGATGTGTGAAGTGCCCGTTGCGCGGAATGCATCCTGTACCTCAGCCGGAATTTGGCTTTCGACACCGAGTAGTATTCCTGCCAATAACGATGCTTCCGGGTCAGGATACAGCTGGAAGATCATTGCCAGCGCCTCCCGCCGCAGGGCATAGATCCAGCCCAGGAGGAGCTGACCCTGACCGCGCAGCAGCCGGTCGGCGCGCCGCGGCTGCATGAAAGCATGGATCCCTTGACGAGCCAGGTACTCCCGGTAGGAGAATGCATCCCCTTCCGGTGGGACGAGCAGCTCGCCCAGCAAGCGCACCCGGTCACCGTATTCCCAGCTACCATGCGCTGAAACCTGTACCAGCAGCATGCCTTCGACCGGTGTAAACAGCCCGGCTGCCAGCGGGCGCAGCTCCTCGACCTGGACAGTCAGGTTTGTGTAGCTGTCGCGCTGGTCAGGAGGTTTGCTAACGATGCCCTCCAGGACGTACTCCTGCCCGGGGAGGATATGGGCAGTGATAAAGCCTGGTGCATGGAGGTCTGGCCTCCCCATCTGGTAGCGCAGCCCTCCGAGCGCAATGGCCGCGCACAAGACAAATACTGGCAGCGGTGGTTTGTGGTGAACCCATATCCCGCTGCCGTGCACAATAAACCGGAGCAGGCAGAATGGCACCCTACTGGCAAACCAGCGCACCAGTCCAGGCAGCAAGACAGGCAAGCTGCGCAGCTGTCGTGCAGCTAGTCCCAAGAGGGCTGCGCTGATAGCTGCCAGTGCCCAGCCCGGGCTGCCCAAATCGGATTGGGCGCTCAGCAAGAGGCCAAACAGGAAGGTAAGCGACAGCCAGAGCAGCGGCATGATGCAAAATGTACCGATGTACCATGGAGTGTCCAGAGCTCCCGGCGATGTCACCCACCCGGCTGGTCAGGGGAGCCTGAAATCAATCATAACCTGCCTATACTATAGCACAAATTATCTGTAAGGCGTCGGTGATGCAGTTTGATTTTCAATGCTTTCAGCGAAAAATATCCCTGGAAAGATTATCATTACTGAAAATAGCCATGAGATATATTCAAGAATTTAAGGTATGATTCAAGCATTGTAGATCATCACATGAGGTAATGATCAGATCTAAATCATTACCTCATGCCAAATCGAATCAACAGAATTCGGAGGCTCGTATGCAAGACCTCAAGAAACATTTCTTAGAACTTATCCGCCTAGCAGCGACCGATCTGCCACCGGATGTCGAAGCCGCCTTACGCAAATCAGTAGGAAAAGAAACCGAAGGATCAGCTGCACGTGGAGCGCTCGAGACCATCTTAAAAAATGTCGAACTTGCCCGGGAAAACTCCACCCCAATCTGCCAGGACACGGGTACACCGATCTTTTACGTGTACTACCCAGAAGGCTGGAGTACGCGTAAGCTGCGGGCCCAGATTGAGGCCGCGGTTGAACAAGCGACTGAAGCAGCTTACCTGCGGCCTAATTCGGTCGATTCACTCACCGGCAAGAATACTGGCAACAACTTGGGTGACCTGTACTTCCCAACGATCCATTTCGAAGAGATCGAAGGCGATACACTGATCGTCGACCTGATGCTTAAAGGCGGTGGCTGCGAGAACGTCGGGGCACAGTATGCCCTGCCCAACAATAAGTTAGGTGCTGGTCGAGACCTGGCCGGTGTCCGAAAAGTCGCCTTAGATGCCGTCTACCAAGCCCAAGGCAAAGGTTGTGCTCCCGGCATCTTGGGGATTGCAGTTGGAGGGGATCGCGGTTCTTCGTATTACGCTTCAAAAGAAGTACTGTTCCGTAAAATGGATCACGAGAACCCCAATCCTGAGCTTGCTGCGTTGGAAGAACAGCTGACCGAAGAGTCAAACCAGATGGGGATCGGTCCGATGGGTTTTGGTGGTGAGACCACCGTATTGGGCACCAAGATCAATACGCTGCACCGTTTACCAGCCAGCTACTTCGTGACCGTCACCTATATGTGCTGGGCCTATCGCCGGCGCCGGATGACTTGG
Organism: Anaerolineales bacterium; assembly: GCA_041551115.1. Taxonomy (GTDB): domain Bacteria; phylum Chloroflexota; class Anaerolineae; order Anaerolineales; family UBA4823; genus DAOVXM01. The sequence goes on along the minus strand of JBFENN010000145.1, from coordinate 1,151 downwards.
CAAGCAGGACAGGTTTCCTACCAGTAGCAGTTGTCCAGCGATCAGCTCACTGCGCAAGAAACGAGGAGTTATAAAATGCGTTCCATTAACCTCCCTATCTCGGATGACACCATCCTGGACCTCAAAGTCGGTGAACCTGTTGCCCTTTCGGGCGTAATGGTAACTGGAAGAGACGCAGTTCACAAATGGATGATCGACACTTTCATTAAGGGCACCCGCCAACCGCAGGGAGATGACCAGCTGGTGTACCAAGCAATCAAGCCTCTGCTGGCAGGCGGGATCATATACCACTGCGGACCAGTCGTTTCCGGTTTGGACAGCAAGGACTATCGCTTCGTAGCTGCCGGTCCGACCACCAGCATTCGTGAAGAACCCTACCAGGGCGATGTGATGAAGCACTTTAACATCAAGGGTGTGATCGGTAAAGGCGGCATGGGAGCCAAGACATTGGCTGCCTGCCAGGAAGTCCCTGGAGTGTACCTGCATGCCGTTGGTGGAGCTGCCTCGCTGATTGCCCAGTCTGTGCTCAAAGTCCTGGAAGTTTATAAATTGGATTTCGGTGTGCCAGAGGCTCTGTGGGTGATCGAGGTCAAGGACTTTCCCGCGGTGGTTACGATGGATGCACACGGCGACAGCCAGCATGCAGTTATCGCTGAGCGCTCCCATGCTGTGCTGGAAGAACTGCTGGCGAAACCATAAGCGCTCCTTGACGCGCGCCGTCAGCAATTACCGATAACTGAACTTCAATACCAGTAATTGAACCAAATGCCGCCAGGGATCCCTGGCGGCATTTGGCATCCCTGGCAATTATTCGATTCGACCGCTGGATCTTAGCAAGATAAGCATTCAGGTATCCATGTCCACGCTAGCAAACATAGGGGCTTAAGTTGGGATATCATACCTGCCTGGTTAATCACAGCCAGGGGAATAGAGTCCAATTGCTGTACCCGTCCATTACGATGGCAAGCCTAAAATGATGTTATCATCCGGAAATGTCCCGTAAATTAATGGCCACCCTAAACTTCAGCTTTTGCGCTGCCGAAGGTGGTTTGGTATTACGCACCTACTGGCAGGGAGCGAGCCAGGGAGCCGGAGCGGCATTTTTCGGTTTGCCCCCATTACGTCTGGGTCAGCTGATGGTCATCAGCCTT
>JBFENN010000144.1:0-7982 GCA_041551115.1 Anaerolineales bacterium | reverse complement strand
TGCCAGCCAGCCGGAAAGCAGCTTGGCGACAAACAGTTCCCGGTCGGTGGTGGGCGTATAGAGCAGCGCTTCCATCGTTTTGCGCTCTTTCTCGCCGGCAAAACTGTCTGCGGCTATTACAGCAGATACCATGAGCGGGATGATCATGAAAAAAGGTGCTAGCATATAGACTAGGAAATATACGACGATCATCTGGTTTGGATCATACCCCGCCAGCTCTTGCTGAACTCCCGGACCCATGCGATTAATCAGGCCTTGAAACTTATTCAAATCATCGGCCGTGATACCGAAAATATCTCCCAGAAAAGGCATCAGGGTTACGACCCAGGGAAAGATGACAAACAAGATCAGGGGGAGGAGTATGATCGGCAGCATCACACCTTTGTTCTGGCTGACAACTTTCAAATCTTTGCGGACAATCGCAGATATCGCACGTGCGTTCATTGCACACTCTCCTTTTCGCCGTGCAGGGCAAAGTAAACCTGCTCCAGGTTGGCTTCCTGGGCAGCGATACGGTACACACGTACACTCTGGTGCACCAGGATTTCTAACAGATCGGGGATGGCTTCATGCCCGGAGAGCGTTACCGTCAGGGCGCCATTCGTTCGCACCGGCTCGCTGATCACCAGGCGGGGAAGGCTGCGCAGAATTTGTAAGGTACCCTCTATCTGCTCTTCATTGATCTCGATCTGGACATCCAACCGGCGCACGTATTGGCGGGTAAGCTCAGCGGGAGTCCCTAAAGCCACCAATCGCCCGTGTTCCAGCACCGCCACCCGATCGCATAGTTTTTGAGCTTCCACCAGGTTGTGGGTGCACATAAATACCGTGCGATTCTCGCGGCGCGCCATACGTATGATCAGATCATTCACTTGATGGGCGGCGATCGGGTCCAGCCCGGAGGTGGCCTCATCCAGGAAGAGCAATTCCGGCTTGTGCAAAAATGCTCGCGCCAGTGCCAGGCGCTGCTTCATCCCCTTACTGTACCCGGCAACTCTCTCCTGGGCACGGTCCACCAGATCAAACACGGTCAACAGTTCATGGATACGATTGCGGACATCCGCGCGTGGCACCCCGTAGAGATCGGCGTAGATGCTCAAGTTGTCCCAGGCTGTCAGGCGCTCATCCATGGAGGGGGTCTCGGTCAGCACCCCGGTGCGGGAGCGCAGCTTCGGACCATCCATCTGCGGGTCGAGACCGAGCACGCGCATGCTACCGGAGGTCGGCTCGATCACCCCGTTGAGCAAACGCACGGTAGTGGTCTTGCCGGCGCCATTGTGACCCAGGAAACCGAAGATTTCTCCTGCATGTACTTCTAGGCTCAGCTGATCGACAGCGGTCGTTTCCTTGAAACAACGGGTAAGTTGATTGATTGCGATTACAGTATTCATTTTTAGCCTCCTTTTAATGTGCCATTACATCCGATCTTATGAGATGGATTGCGATATGATTTCGTAGAACTGCTCGAAGGCAATCCAGTCCGATCGGTCCGTGATCTTCTCCGATGCTACATGCATCACGTCTATCTTGTGAGCATCATTAAATTCCACCAATAGAACCTGTTGTTTTGCTGACCAGTAGTTATATTGGTCTTCGGTCAGTTGCAGCCTGAGCTGCATCTCCTTCAAGGTATGGGGTAGATCTTCTTCCGAATTATTTGTAAAGAACAACACACGAACGACCGTAGCTTTTACGCGCAAGGTGCAGTCATCTTTATTCCTCAAGAAATACAGGCTATCGCCCGGACTCACCGGGGGCATAGCTGTTCCTGCAGGATCGAATTCTTTTACAAGCATGGTTTTAACGCCGCTAAGGATTTTCTCCAGCTCCCCGGCACATGTGTCAAGGTAAACAAGATGATTCATTGATGTCATTCCTCAGATCGTAGCAATATTGTCTGTACCCACTATAAAAGAAAAAATCCTCGTGTGCATCCACCTGCCGAGGAGTTGTTGATTATCCTTTAGATTATATTTTTCCTTATACCAAAGTATCACCAGTTAAACTAAATGATCGCTAAGATTTTGTCCACTGCCGCTCACAAACCCAGAACTGTTCAAATGAAAAGCCGAAGACAACTATCTATCTGTCTTCGGCCGATCTTGAGGTGGCATTCGTGCCAACCCAGTCATTCGCTTGTTCCTTTACGGAACCTTGACAAACGGATCTTTCAATGCTGTGGCCCGCTCGGTTCCAGACTGGTGCTTGAAGTAGCTGAAATAACCCTCCTCGACAGTTTCGGCGGGATCGCCCTGCTCGGTCTCGAAGAACTCAATGAAAGGCTCATTCTCCAGCGCGTAGTCCGTCGTGAGCATTTCTTTATAGCCGTTCTCCCCAACCAGCACGGTCTTGAGGAAAGCGATCATATACTGGGTGGTCAGGTTGCCAAATTCTTCTGGCGATACTGGCTCTGGTTGGCAAATCTGCTGTAAGATAGCGTCAAGGGTCGCATCATCAATGATCCCGAGGTCATTCAAGACTTGATTTACCGCGCAGACATTCAAGAACGAGTTGTGGTTGGCATAGGCGATATCCACCCGGTAGTTGGGATGGCCCTGGATGGCAGCATGCGGCCTGGCCAGCAGAGATTCAATGTCGGTTTGCTGAGATTCCAAGGTATTCCATTCCTGTCCAATCACCATACTCGGGACCTTGATCCTGGCTAATTCAGCAAAGTAGAAGAGCTGGCTCGACCCATCGATTGCGACGATCGCCCTAACGCGGGGATCGGGCACGATGGAGCCGCAGGTTTCTGGCGGGAACTTGTTAGGATCTTGTCCCATCATATCGCAAATCTGGTCATCTCCGCCGGCCAACGCCAGGGCAGCCGCTCCGCCCACGGAATGCCCTGAAACGGCAATCTGATCTGGTCGGATGGTACCGGACAGCAGGTTGCCGGATTGCTGCGAGTCTGCAACCAGCCGGGTCATCAGGTATTGGACGTCCCTGATACGGTTGGCATAGGTCCCGATTGCATAAGCCTCTTGTGTTGGATAATAAACTGGTTCTGTGGTTGTATCTGCCGTAATCTCATATTTGTCGTCATAATTGGTTGGGATGGCGACCACGAAGCCATGGCTGGCCAAGCGCGCCCCAATCTGAACAAATAAGGTCGAACTTATGGGCCGACCAGGTGACAAAACGACCAGCGGGAAGGGACCATCCTTCGCGGCAGCCACTTCCTGGTAGGCCGGGTCGGTGCCATAAGCCTCGAAATAAGTAGAAGAGGCATCCGGCAAAGCAGTTGATCCTATGAGATTTATTATTGGGTAGACTGCAGGCGGCAGCGGGTTTCCGCCGTTACCGGGTGCGGCCGGGTACCAGACAAAGGTCTGGATGGGTCTGGGACCCCCGGCGAAATCGCTCCGGGTGCTGTCATAGTACGTATTGGTCACAAACCCGACCTTATACGGGCCGGTCTGATCCGCCGGTGGGCTGGCGACTGCTTGGACATTCAGGCGAATGATGATCGCGGCGATGACAAGTGCGGCGATGCACAGTGTGATGGTGATCCATTTCGTTTTCGTATTCATTTTGAGCCTCCTTACAGTTCATTAGAAAGATCAAGATCTCTGTTTCTAATATATAAGAAAAACTCCTCGGGCACATCCGTCTGCCGAGGAGTTATTGGTTGTGCTCTGGATTATATTTTTCTTATCCTAAAGTTCTTCCTTGCCTCATACTAAAGTAGAAGGTTCTGTTTATATGGAAACCAATTTATGCTTGATCGCGTAAGCGATTGCCTCAGCCCGGCTGGAGACCTGCAGCTTCGAGAGGATACTGCTGATGTGGGCTTTCACCGTTGCTAGGCTGATGACAAGTGTATCGGCGATCTGCTGGTTGCTGTAGCCCTGCACAACCAGGTTCAATACTTCCATTTCTCGTTCCGTCAGATCATACAAAGGCTGTTTAGCGGGACGAGTTGCCTGGATAAGCACCCTAGCAGCTTCGGGGGAAAGCGTCGATCTACCCGAAACCGCATCCCGGATGGCTTTCACCAGCTCATCCGAAGTAACGTTCTTGAGCAAATAGCTCATTGCTCCTGCCGCAAGCACGCCTTGAACAAGCTCCTCTTCTTCAAAACTGGTCATGGCGATGATTTTAATTTCCGGACAATCGGCTAATATGGCACGCGTTGCCGCGATGCCATCCATCTCCGGCATCATCAGGTCCATCAAGATCACATCCGGTTTCTTATGGTGACAAAGACTGACAGCCTCTAATCCATTTTTTGCTTCGCCCACCAGTTCAAGATCCTCATAGGCTCTCAGAAATGTGGCTAAGCCGCTGCGCACCACATTATGATCGTCCACCAGCATTACCCGGATAATCTGAGATTCTTTCATCGCTTCAATCCTCCCGTGCTGATCTCCAATCCAGCTCGATGGTTGTGCCCTGGCCCAACTGGCTTTCAAGCTTCAAATTGGCCCCAATCGAATTAGCCCGCTCGCGCATGATTGCTATTCCCATGTGGTCGGAAGTGATTGTATCGGCATCAAAACCAAGCCCGTCGTCTTTGATCATCAAGTTCATTCGACCAGACTGGCATTCCAAATGAAGTTCAACTTGCCGGGCACCCGAATGTTTGGCGATATTATTCAGCGCCTCCTGTGCTACCCGATAAAAAACAATCTTCACTTCATGGGTCAGCTCGCAATTTCCCTGGATATCCAGGGAGATTGGGACACGCACACGCCCAACAAATGCATCCGCCAGTTGTGTTAACAGGGATTGGATATCCGAGCGCTGCAAAGATTCAGGGCGCATCTCCAGCAGTAATGTCCTCATCTCCGCCAGCGCACCGCGGGTCAACTGGCGCAGTTCCTCCAGATTCTGCAATCCTTCTTCTGGATCGCGCTTCCAGATGCGTGGGAGAACATCGGCGATGAGATTGGCAGAGAAAAGCGTCTGTGTGACCGCGTCATGCAGCTCACGCGCCAGGCGGCTGCGTTCTGCAGTAATGGCGGTCTGCTCCGCCTGTTCATATAAGCGGGCATTCTCCATAGCGACACCGACTTGCTTACCAATCGAGCTTAACAAAGAGAGTTCTTCTGGGGATAGCTGGCCCGGTTCACGCTTCCCAAGAATAAAGAGACCCAAGGTACTTCCTTTGGTAGAAAGCGGTACAGATACAAGCAGATGGAATCCGGACTGTGTCCATTGGACAAGATGCTCTTCATCTTGCAGTTCTTCAATTTGGTAAGCTGTAACTTTGGGTGGGTGTTCTGCCGTAGTTTCCTGGCTTGTGTTGGCGAAGCTGCTCACAAGATCGATGTTGAAGGATTGATCAAAGCCTCGCTGAGCGATGAGGAGAGATGTCATGGGATCTGCATCAAGCCTGAAGGCCGCACCGGCGTCAAATGCCATTTGTTCAACCGTTTTATTAAGCGCATCTGCGAGAATTTCCTGGAGGTCAAGCGAATGGCTGGCTACCGAGATAATCGAGTTCAGGATCGCCAGCTCACGGGTGCGGTCGGCGACTCTTTTCTCGAGCGAAGAATAAGAGTCATCTAATTTTGCCGACATCACGTTGAATTGATTGGCAAGCGTTTCAATTTCGTCGCCCGTATTGACATCAATTCGCTGCTGTAACTGACCAGCAGTCACCTGCTCTGCAGCCCGAATCAACTTCTGGATAGGAGTGGTGATGTGTCTGACACCATAGGCGGTCACAAGCACCGGCACGATCACACCCAGCGCCAGCAGGACTAACAGGAGCTGCCGGTAGGGTAGTGAAGGCTGCATGATCTCAGCCCAGCTCTGCTCTTTCACGACAATCCAGCGCTCGACCTCAGGGTCAATAGGCCACAAAATAGCATAGCTGACCAGCATATCCTCATTCCCTATTTGGAACCGGCCACCCAGGCTCTGCCCCTGAAGAAGCTCTTGAAGGTGGGATTCTCCAGATAAATCTATTCCCATATCGGATGGATCTGGGGAATAAATGATGTGTTGGTTTCCATCTAATAACAGATACTTGCCTGGATATAGATCCAGACTGTTAAATGTTTCATAATAAGCGTTTTGTATGGGCGGATAAATGGTAAAACAATATAAACCGGCTCCGAGGAATTCCCTTTGCGAGCCATTCATAGGCATAGCCACACAAACGACTTCCTTCCCGCTTGTTGCGATGGATTGGAGATCAGTCACTACAGATATTCCCGGATTCTCCCGAATATACTGAAAGTGGAGGGTATCAGACCAATCCTGGCCATGCAGCTCGGGTTGTACGGGCCAGGTTTTATATACCTTTCCCAGATGATCAAGATAATAAATACCCCCATCAAATAAATCTAAGCCTTGTGCCTGGTCAAGGATATTCTGAGCACGGATGTCGATTGGCAAATCATAGTTAATATCGATATTAAGGATAACCGGGCTCAAGAAGGGATTCAACATGAAGAGAAATGCTTGCTGGATTGCCCCGGTTTTTGATTGGACAATCGCCCAATCCTGCTTGATGGCCAGATCTCCGATTACTTTCTGGTATGAGTAAAACGTGAACCAAGCCACCGCAGAGAGGATGATCACCGTGGGTACAAAAGACCAGGCGATGATTTTGATCCGCAGGCTGTTCCACCACTTCTTCTTCATCTTTAATCCACGAACATCGTTTTTTGGAAGTAGAGGAATAATTCATTTCAGCTCCCCTTCATTGCTCTAAAAGGGGATTCTCATTATTTATTAATATAGCATCATTTATGGGTTTTTGTTCCTTCAAATTTGGATCTTACTCAGACTTCTTGATTCTACCTAATGCCGTCCAGCCTTCCCATTATGTTTTGACAAGTGACGAGGAGTACGTAAAATGACCCAGATAGCTTAATCGTTGATATCGCCCTACACCAAAATGAAGGATGTTAGACGTGTAATCCACACTTTGGTTTAAAATTTTATTATTTGATATCCCTTTATAAACAGATTGAGAGACGGTGGGCTACTTTAAGACTTTACGCTTTTCGGAGCGGGTGGATCGCCACTCCACGGTGGAGAAATTGACTTATTCCCAAACCAAATTAGCTTAACCGCTGCTGCTTGAGAGAGGCTGTACATTGCCCGCTAGATTGCACCGGGTGGGTGAAGGCAACGGACCAGCGCGTTAATATGCCGTTACTGCGTCAGGCTTGCAGAACTATTGCTTCGGCGTGAGGTCGATCGTAATCAAACATATTGGATACAGTACTCATTCACTCTCCCAAGCGGTAATGGAATATACCGGTAGATTTTCCTAACAATGGAAAATAACGCATCCAGCGATAGGAGCGCATACGCGGCTCAGGATCATCGAAGTAAAACCACTCATCCAGCAGAACAAGCCCATCTCCCCATCTTTCCACATCCTTGCCATGTTTCAAACCCCAGCGGAGGCGAGCGGAGACTTTGGAAAAGGCCAGCTGAAGGTTATCTGTCCGGATGACAAAAGGGGTGTGCGCATCGCAAACTAACTCTGCCCCAGTAAAACAGTCACGCAGTTTCAGGAACAGTGATTTGACCTGCGCTTGCTCAAAATATGGGAAAACACCTTCAGCCAAAAACATAAAATGGCGCGGTTTGAACTGGCTTAGTTCCTCAAGCCAAACATCGTCGAAAACGGAAGTAGCCAAGGTGTGGTAACGGTCACACTCGCTGTGGATCAATTTTCGCCTCAGCGCCATCACAGCAGGCAGGTCCAAGTCAAACCAGTCGACGCGGTCGTTGTCGACGCGCTCGAAGCGTGTATCCAACCCGCAACCGATATGAACCACGACCGCATCCAGGTTTCGACTAAGGAAGTCGCGCACGTGGCTGTCGAATTTGTTCGTACGCATGATGATGCCCACTTCGTCATGCTGCTGCAATCGGATCCGTGAGAAATCGTAATCGAAGAGATTGATCATCGCCACTGCCTGGTCATCTTTAAGCATGGCGTCCGGGCGCTGTGATTCGCGCGCCCGCACATACAGCGGTATGAGCAGAGTTTCAGAAACGCCTTCCAGAGA
>JBFENN010000143.1:0-8014 GCA_041551115.1 Anaerolineales bacterium | reverse complement strand
ATTGCTGGAGCAGGAATTTTTTCTTGGATGATGTAAAATACCGGTTGATCGCTTTGATTTACGAATGCAGCATGACCATGTGCTGGAAGATTCAGCCCAATTTCATCTTCCAGCAAACGGTTGTAAAGCTGGTACGTCACCAGATAATCATCCACCTCTTCTTTGGTCTCAAAAATGCCCATGCGCTTAAATGCCAGACCGCTCATGCGCTCAACCTGGATCTCAAAGACCGTGCTGATTTCACCAAAACCGAGCACCCGGCAGGGTACCTTGTTTCCTTCAGGATTATTTGGGTATAAACCATTCTCAAATTCCTGCAAAAGATTGAAATCGACTTCGAAACCCTTCGGGTTCTGATAGATAGCCAGAGTATTTCCTATCATGATGACCTCCTTCCATTTTGCTAGTTGCTAATTCCTCCGCTTACTGGGCGGATTCACCAGCATTGCTAGTCCTGCGGCGAGAACAGCTGTACTGGCGATCGCAGCGCCGAAGCTGATCGTGCCGGTTGAGAACATATTTAGGAACATCCAAAGGAAGACAATCCCATATCTCAAGTTTACATAACCAAAAAAGTAGACTAGGGCATAAACCAAGAGCCCACCCAGCAGGAAGAAGACGATATCCAGCAGCTTTCCTGCACCCTTCCTCCCAGTGATCAAAAACCAGAACAGTACCGGAACGATGAACAGCAGCGAAAATGGATTTGCGATGATGATATAGACGCCCACAACCCCAATGATGAAGAACGCTAAGCTCTTTATCGCTCCAAACTCGACCGGGTCTTTCTTGCGTAGATAAACGGCTGCTAATTTTCTCCCAGCGAACAAGAAAAGTGCTAGCCCTAATATGAAGAGCCCAATCGCCAGCCAATCTGGGTTTAACATGGCGGGATCCTTGGTTGTCGCAGGATAAACATGGTACTTAACCAAGACCCCGATCTCTACAAACAAGTAGAGTAGCAGTATCGAGGCAACCAATGGCAGCCACAGCCCTAGGTAATGGACAAAAGCGCGCGGCCAAGTTTTTACTTTCTTACCGATGGGTACTCTTCCCGCAAAAATACTGCCAATAAAGAACAGCGCCACAAAACCGATAAAAATCAGGTATAGTGACAGCCCGCGCAAGACCTGCTCGCTGTTGTCAAAATACATATAGGGTCCTGATTCCTGGGGGAAGGATTCCATCGACAGCAATTGGCGGATTAACGCCTCTGCGACGAGTCCAGAACCCTGCAATGCCTCCGCTGATTGGTAATCCATTGTGTCGTCTGGGTCATGCCATAAATGTTTATGGAGATCAATGAACTCCGCTGGATAACCGGCTGCGAAGCCTAGTGCCGGAACGCCGGCATCGATCATCGGACCCTGATCCATGAACGATACCGGGACTGCTTGATCGAGTGCTTGGTCCAATGGGGCACGTAGGTTTACATGCCACAATCCATCCCCAGCGTCGGCTGCACCTCTAGCGGTCAAAGCCAGCCAAATCGGACCGTAACCGTTGAACTGGCCAACCAGTTCCATATTCATGCTGTCGTAGTAATGCCTTCCTAAGTTATCTAGGGATATGCCCGCGATAATGTTCTCACTATTCGGATGGGTTTCCACATAACGCCGGCTCCCGATCATGCCGTATTCTTCTGCGTCCGTAGCTACAAACACGAGGTTGTATTTCGGCGGATTTTCAGCCCCAAATAGCTCAGCTAAATGGAGCAAAATAGCGATGCCAGCACCATCATTGTCCGCACCCTGGATCGTTGTTGGAGCTTGGTCATGATGCGCGGTCACCAAGATCTCCCGAGGATCACTCGGGTTTGCACCTGGCAGTTTGCAGACCACGTTCCTCAACTGGACTGGGGCACTGTAGTTAATAACCTCCCAGCCATCAAAACGACATGTCCAGCCGGCAGTCTCAAATTTTTCGATGAGCCAAGTGATTGCTTTAAGGTTTTGCTCGGTTCCACTATGACGATTTTCGTGTTGGGTGACAAACTCATCCTCAATCCTATAAGCCCTCGCTCCAGAAAAACTCAAGGTTTGAGGGGCATAGGTAATTTCTGGGCTTTGAGCTGGACTGCAAGCTGAAATCAGCCAGCATAGGAACAAGATTCCACTGACAATTCTAAATATTCGGGTCATTACTTGCCTCCTTTTTTTGGGTAATTCATCTAGCCCTTTTGAATATCACGCTGCAGACAACCTACCTGAGCGCGATTTGACAACACCGATGACAAATGGGAAACATTTTGTGAGTTCTCAACATCTCTCTGAATTTGCGGTACTCTCTCCCGTTCCAAATCTCCATGACATTTTGCTGGCAGAGATCACCAACCTCCCAATCTCGGCACGGCTTAACTTTTCCATCAGGCCAAACTTTAAAACGCACCCAACCACAGCGAACTGATTCGTACTTCACGCGTCGTTCAGGATTTTGGTACCAGGCAGTGATCTCATCGCGGTTTAAATACGGTGCTTCTGAGAGTAAGAACTTGCTGCCCCAGTTATGCCGTCGTATGGTCTCAAGACCATTTGCCACCAGTTCGGTCTCAATTACTTCTGGTTGAACTTTCCAATTTACCTGGTCCACTGGAAAAATACTAAATTGGGTGTTGAAGCTGTCTACAATTCCTGCAGGCTGCATCCATAAATGGTTCACATTCATACCATCTACCCCCAAACCTCTGACCAGTTCGTATGTTGGGACAAGCTCTCGATAATTTATATCTGAGATGGCCATTGAAACAATAACTAGCGGTCGTTGTGGCTGCTCCAGGACCAGCCTTACCCCATCAATCAATCGCTCAAATGATCTCTTGCCGCGGATCAGATTGTGCGTATCTAGTGTCCCATCAAGTGAAACGGTAAGAATGTCTAAACCAGCGTCGCAAATGGCCTCAGCGTGTTTGGATAACATCCAACCGTTTGTCACCAACGTACAAAACCTCTCCGCATCCTTCGCATAAACAATGAAATCACCGATTTGCGGGTGCAACAATGGTTCTCCGCCAGTGAATGAGATAATCGGATTTCCTGGTGTCTCATCGATCATTTTTTGAAAAATCTCATGCGCCATGTCCCCTACCGAGTTCAATTGGTAGCCAGGTTTATCTGAGTTCGCGTAATGGCATGCCTTACAGCGCATGTTGCAGCGATCAGTTACGAAGACTGACAAAACTTCTGGGGGATGGCTCCTACCGTTCCCAATCCCAATGTGATATCTGTGCTTCAGCCGATGTCCAAGGTTTAGTGCCGATAGCGATACAAGTTGCGGTTTCTGCCGCACCGATTTCCACATCCCACATAAATTAGATAGGTACATTTCTCACCTCCGGATATGTGCTCTCTTCTATTTCAGAACATCGCCAACCTATCCATACACTTACAGGTGCGAACTGCCATTACAAGAGAAATAACCGCCAAAAACTGCCAATACGATCAATAATTAACATGACCGCATACACCCTTTCAAGGGTATATGCGGTCATAGGGTATCGTTACTGACCAGTTAGGATCAGTGCAATGCCGCTTCCATTTCCTCCAGCACGCGGGTTATTGTGCGGATGGCAGAACGACGTGTGCGATTGAATGTACCTTCGGATATATACAGCTGGGCCATAATATCCCGATTGAGTCTATCTTCCAGGTAGGCACCGTGTAAGATGAGATATGCGTACCACTCACGCGGCGGTGGATCGCCTGGTTTTTCTCCTTGTGGACGAAGTTTTTCCATCGCATCATGAAGGACATGATGCACCCCTTTCCCCCGATCAAGATGTGTTACTGGACCTTGGGGCAATTGGCTGTGGACCAGTTCCAGCTCGGTCAGGGAAGATGTTCCTAAATATGAATAATCCCATAAGTTGCGTAGAGCATTCTCCACATCCTTTATTGGGATCAGTTCTGAATAACCTTCTGTTCTAGCGTTATCTACTTGCGCCAGTTCAGACATCTTGGATATTGTTTCTGATTCACGTTTCGCACGTAAAAAGGTCGTTACCAGATGGTCGCTGGGGAAGAGTAAAACATCTACATCCGTGGCAGAATAGTGAGTGCCGTTAACGGGTCTGCCAAATACCAGCGCTCCTATCTGGTTGGTATCTTCGTAAAGGGGCACCAACAACGCTGCGTCCACCAATGGATCAGGCATTTGATTACGCTCGAGCAGCATCACATCATCAGCTGATAAATCAAGATGGCCTACGGACGGATTTTTTTCCGGCCAGCGGTATCCAACGGTGAGCCAATCTTCACTCCCATCGAAAAAAACTAAAATCCCATACGTTGCTCTGATAGTCTGGCAGAACGATGCCAAAGCTGTCTTCAAGTTCTCTTCTAGTGAAAGTTCTCCGGCCAGGCTTGCCATTTTGCGCAGGTTGGCGCGCAGTTGGCGGTTTCCTTTTTTATAAAAAATCGCATCCAAGTTCATCCGGGCGATATCGATCACCGAATGGGTAACGACTGCCAGCAGGACAACAAAAATGAACGCGGATGCAGGAACACCATAGATACGCACAGATAGCAGAGCAGCACCCAGATAGATCAAAGTAATCATGCCCACTGCAACCGCATTGTAAATGAAGTCCCGGCGGATAGTACGCCCCTCCATTACAGCACTGTAGCGCGCCACACCATAACCGAGCATCAGGACGGCAGTCCCTAGGCATACAGAAGGTACCAACATGGGAACCGATATACCGACAACAGAACCCAAAATTCCGATCGGAGCAATCAGCCCCGCGGCTGCCGTTGCCACGATCAGGCTGTTATATTGTTTTTTGTACACCCCAGGAGGTGCCAAACGCCTGGAACGCAGCAAGTTGGTCAAACATAAAACCATGATGATGAATACCAAGCTTAGAAAAAATAGGAAAAGCGGTCCCGCGCGCATCGAATTGAGGTAGAGCGGGTCGCCAGATACCCTATCTATAATTAAGGAAGTATTGATGTGCAGCAGGATTGCAACAACAACAACAAGATAAACGATAACAACACGGACGATCCGCCAGCGGGTAAAAAAGCCAGGAAGCATCAGCACTGTCGCATGGTACCAAAATGCCAGCGCCGGCACAACCAGCCAACCTTGCAGCCACCCAGCTGCGCCTAGGGTCAGTGCTTCTTGTGGCCAGAAAGGCATTAGCAATCGCTGCCACCATACTGCCTGGATAGGTGCCGGTGGAGGAGTAAGCGCCAACAAGATGTTCAGGAATAAACCTGCTATGGACCAAAGTGTGAGACCGGTGAGCCAGGGTACAGCCCTAGCATGACTGCGCGTAACGACATATACCCCCAACCACACCGCTGCGATCAAGATCACAAAATTCACGATTACCGTGCTCGTGGCAAGCATTCCTTCACCTCGCTGGTAATCCTTTTCTTGCGCTTTGGGTCTCGTACTCGATAAATTGCTGATTACCCCCACGCCACTGGAATGCCGAATTTATCGATTACTTCCCCCCAATTTTTGTACAAATATATTTGTTAGTATAGACAAATTTTGGGGAAAGGTCAATATTTCTTTTGTGCTGTCCGGAAGATGATCGCTTTTCTATTAAAACTGAGAAGAAGTAGTGGCATAATATAAAGCTCCCAAAATGAGTGCTTTGCATATGTATGGAGATCTCATCGATCCGCATTCCACCACATCTTATTCATATACCCCCATCAGGACGCGCAAAACTTCGTTATACTTTAAGCAAAAAATTCGATTGGAGATGGAGACGATGCCAAACCAAGAAATATTATTTTCAGAGCCCCCGAGCCGCAAAGAACAGCGAAAAATGGGCAAAGCACAGCGGAAGCAGGTACCTCTCGCAAGTCATGGTGAGTGGTCGACCGTCCCCGATCGCCCCGATCCGCTCAGCCTGCTGCAGGCGCAGGATAAGGGTCGTCTTGAACACCTGCTGCCGATCAAGTACGGCCGGATGATGGAATCTCCTTTTGCATTCCTGCGTGGCTCGGCGGTTGTGATGGCCTCTGATTTGTCCCATACACCAACGATCGGAATGGATGTGGTGCTGTGCGGTGATGCGCACCTGTCGAATTTTGGCGTCTTTGCCACGCCAGAGCGAAAACTTGTCTTCGATCTTAATGACTTTGATGAAGCTTATCCCGGCCCCTGGGAATGGGATCTGAAGCGCTTAGCTGCCAGCGCGGTGGTCGCCGGACGCCATAATGGTTTTAAGGACAAAGACAATTGCGCCTTAGCTGAGGGCATCACAAAAGTGTATCGGGAAGCAATATCCCGGTTTGCTAAGGAACCGCTCTTGGATATATGGTACTTCCATGTCGAGGCAGAGAAAGTATTGGAGCTTTTTGAACGCTACACAAAAAAAGGGAGCCAATATGCAAAAAAGGTAATCAAAAAAGCTCGCTCAAAGACCCAGGCAGTCACTTTAGAGAAGATGACTGCAGAGAGTGATGGCAAGCGGCAGTTTGTCAACAACCCACCTTTACTCGTCCGGCTGACTGACCTGCTCACAAATGAGCAAAAAGATGAGATTGATGAAATGCAACTAAGAAAGGCTTGGCGTGATTATATTGACAGCCTACCGGAAGAGCGGCGCCTGCTGTTATCGCGCTTCCGGGTAGCTGATGGAGCATTGCGAGTTGGTGGTGTTGGCAGTGTGGGAACCCGCTGTTCAATCATCTTGCTGGAAGGTGGGGCACGTGGGGATGCAATCATTTTACAGCTGAAAGAAGCCGGTCCTTCGGTATTAGAAGCCTACTTACCAAAGCGGGGATATGCCAGCCCTGCACAGCGGGTTGTTGTTGGCCAGCGGTTGATTCAAGCAGCAAGCGATATCTTTTTAGGTTGGCACCAGAGTGCTTGGTCAGAGCGGTACTACTACTGGCGTCAATTAAAGGATATGAAGGGTTCAGTTGATGTAACTGCATTAGACGAGACTGGATTAGGTGCCTACCTCGCGGTTTGCAGTCTGTGTTTGGCACGCGCCCACGCCCGCACAGGTGATCCAGCAGGCATCGCTGGCTATCTGGGAAAAGGTACGACCTTTGATAAAGCAATTTCAGAGTTCGCCGAATCCTACGCTGACCAGACAGAGCGCGATTACCAAGCGCTGCTGCAGGCAATTAAATCCGGACGGATTACGGCGGAACCCGGAATCTAGAATCGCCAGATCGCAATAAAGGTCATTCCATATGAAACCCAAAACGTAACTGTATGCAATGATCAGGGTTACAAATCGTAGGACCACGCTCGACTCTGGAGGAACTAACAGTATAATCCTTAGAGGAAGATTAATCGGCCGTCAGGATAATCCTGACGAATATTCGAAAAAAGGAGAATGACATGTGCTGTTTCTTTACATTATTGCTGTTTTTAGGACCAAGAATCGCAGGTGTATTCTGGTGGCTGCTCCGACCAGCTCTCTGGAACCTGGTCTTTAGTTCGATTATCTGGCCGATCTTGGGTTTGATCTTCTTACCCTGGACAACCCTGATGTATGTCATAGTAGCACCCGGCGGCTTGGCAGGTTTTTGGGAATGGGGCTTCCTCATCCTCGCGATTTTAGCCGACGTAGCCTCATATGCTGGTGAGGGATACGGCAACAAGGAACGCATTCCCGGCATGAGTTAACTCATAACATAGATAATATTCATATCCATCTTGGGATACCTTAATAGGTTTAGCTATATTAAGGTATCCTTGCTATTAGTTATAACTAAATGGAAAAGATACATCCGAGATCAACTATCTTGGACGCAACTGTATCAACATAAACCATTACACACATACCGATACCAGAGCATGCGAAAAGGTGAGCGAAGAATCGTCTCAATAAATGTAGAGACTGTTGAAGAGTTATTCCTTGGAACAAACTTCAATCCGATTGACCCAAAGAGCCGTTATCAGTCTGGGATCGATGAACTGGTTGCACAAGTTCGTCAACAATCCTTCAGGCAGCCTTTGAAAATCTACATCCATATCCACTCGCGTCCAATGAATAATGAATTCAAATCAGAAATAAAGAATGCCCTAAGTCGCTACTGCT
>JBFENN010000142.1:0-8033 GCA_041551115.1 Anaerolineales bacterium | reverse complement strand
TTTTTCGCTTAGGGGTGAAATTTACCATCCGTTTCCTACACAAAACAGTGTAAAAATCGATTAATTATCTTGACAGACCGCGTTATTTGTGCAATAATATGGGTGACTGCCCACCCATATAAAGAGAGGTTTCGATGGTGCGCTACAAAAAAGAAGAACGAGAGCAGTTTTTGAGCAGGACCCGCCAATTGTTATTAGACTCGGCAGCCGAAGAATTTGCCCACAAGGGTTATGCGGAGGCAAATATCAACCATATATCCAAGTCAGCGGGCTTCGCCAAGGGCACTATATACAATTACTTTGCTAGCAAAGAAGAACTCTTCTTGGACCTGCTAGTGACGACAGCTGAGCAGCACATTGAAGAAATCATTGCTTATGTAAATCAAGAAGACGACCCCCGCCGTCGGCTGGAGCGATTTTTCGAAGCAGGCTTTGCATTCGTGTCGCAGAATCTCGCACGAACACGGGTCCTGATCAACACCACCTATGGACCAAACCCAGATTTTAAGCTGCAGCTCTATCAGGCTTACCAGTCACTTTTTCAGTATGTCAGTAGACAAATCGTTGCCTTAGGGATTGATGAGGGAATCTTTCGGGAGGTGGAACCAAACTCCATGGGTACACTGTTGATGACCATCTACCTGGGCACAGCCTCACAGGTTAGCGAAGATGGCCAGATCTGGCTGGACCCCAAGCAGGTTGCTGATTTCGCTTGGCACGCCTTGCGAAAATCGAACGTCCAGGAAGCTGGCAATATATCGTAAATTGATTGGAGGAATACTAATGAGATCAACGGTTGTATATTTTTCTAAATTTGGCAATACCCAAAAAGTCGCAGAGGCGATTGCGAGCGTGCTGGAAGCCAGTGGAACTGTTCGGGTGATATCTACAAACCAACTCTCAGCCTCTGAGCTCGATGAGTCAGATTTGATCATTATGGGAAGCCCAACGCACCGGATGAATCTACCCGAGGTGGTTCGCCCAGTTCTTGAATCGCTGCCCCGGCGAATCTTGCGAGGCAAGCTAACAGCCGCTTTTGACACATCCTACAAAATGTCGATGTGGTTGGCCCCTTTCACCGCCGCGCCAAAACTGGCTCAAAAACTCCGCAGACTGGGAGGAAAACGCGTCATCCATCCAGAAACCTTTCACGTGGTCGGGAAAGATGGTCCATTGTACGATGGTGAGCTCGAGAGGGCGAAAAAATGGACTGCGTTAATCCTGCAGCGTGCAGAAGCGTAGAAAATCTGACTAAATAAACCTATGCTTGACGTTGAACACGCTGGAGCACAACGGACGAAAGGCCAGCTGGCGACCATTAAGGTAAATTCAAATATACCCTTTTCATACATTCAAATATTTTCATAATAAAATAGAGTTGCATACAACTTTTTGAGCTCTGTGGCTCACCTGTGCAGTTGAAGGATTGTTCATTCGATGCTTATGTCATGACACGCGTTTGTCTACAGCATTATTCAGTTTGGAGCTGGTCAGAATAGGGTTGTGAAATGCACAAAGGGTATATCCTCTTAGAAGGCGGATCTGAATTTGGTGGAAAAATGGCTGAACCCGATTTACGGGCTATTGAGCTTGCTGGCGGATTGAATGCACCTATCGCTATCATCCCTGCTGCTGCAGCACCCGACCATAACCACCAACGCGCAGGTCTCAACGGTGTGCGATGGTTCAATCGCTTGGGTGCAAACAGTGTTTCCCTTTTGCCCTTGATCGATCAGGTTTCTGCCGATGAAGATTCGATCACATCGGCGCTAAATAGTTCGAGCCTCATCTACCTGCTGGGTGGTTTTCCCGAATACCTTGGGAATACGCTAGCGAACAGCATGAGCTGGCAGGCGATCCTGTCAGCCTATCACGCTGGAGCGGTCATTGCAGGTAGCAGTGCGGGAGCAATGGTCCTGTGCCAGTACTATTACAGCCCAGAAACAAATAAGATTGCTGATGGATTGAATTTGATCCCAAATGCTTGTATAATCCCGCATCATAATAGCTTTGGTAAGGGATGGGCCTCGCGTCTTCAAGCTTTATTACCTGGAGTAATCCTTATTGGGATCGATGAGCAGACAGGAATGATTGATGATGGCTTGGATGGGGAATGGAATGTGTATGGTAAGGGGGCTATCACGTTATACAAGGATGGCGAAGTCAATATATATCGCGCGGGAGAACCGCTAATGCTTTAGGTGAACTAGCGTGATGTATATAGCGAATCGGTCTATAGAAATTGTCGCTAATGTGTACAATTGAGGAGGGGATAACACCAATAATACTGAGGAGGCGGTAATGTATGCCAAAAAACAAAATCGTGTTCGTCCCCGAGTTATAGGATGTTTTGCGATCCTCCTTGCCATTCTTGCAATTCCTGGGTTGTACTATGGTATTCAAGCATATTTGCGTAGCGAGCCAATCACGCCGACACAGTACATCGCTCATCGAGGAGGCCCAATACACGCACCCGAAAACACGCTGTCTGCCTTCCGTACAGCCATACAACAGGGCGTTGACTGGCTTGAATTTGATGTGCAAATGACGAAAGATGATGAACTGGTTGTAATCCACGATGAGAGCGTGGACCGCACAACCAATGGAATGGGTGAAGTGAGGAATCTCACCCTGGATCAAATACGTGCACTAGATGCAGGCAGTGGAGAACAAGTGCCCACTTTTGAGGAAGTGGTCAGGCTAGCGAAAATGAACGGCGTGAAAATACTTCCAGAGACAAAGTCAGCACACCTCTATCCAGGCATTGAAACGAAATTAATGCAAGAATTGGAAGAGCTAGATTATGTTGACCAGACTGTTGTGCAATCATTTGAACCTGCCTCGCTGGATACACTGCATCGATTAAACCCCGACCTAAATTTCTGTGCTCTCTATGGTCTCTGGCAATTTGACATCAGCAATCCACCTGCCGATTCCCAGTTTGTTTGCCCCATGGCTGAAATGGTCTTGATATTTCCGTCGATGATTCAGCAGGCTCATAGAGAGGGACGTCAGGTTTTCGTCTGGTTTGGTGTAATGGAACACCCATTGATGTTTCGCGCTATGCGCTTTTTCGGTGCGGATGGTTTGATGAGTGATGATCCGCTGCTATTGGTGCAATCCGTCGCGCCTTAGGAAATTCAGCTTGTAGAATGTAGCTATTCCTTGTCTAGGGAAAAATGGTAAAAGTTAGTGATTTTCAATCCAGTAGGAGCTAATACCATGTCTTATGTAAGTACTCAGAATAGGGGTTATGTGTTTGCAGCATTTTTGGGAGCAGCATTTGGTGGTGTTTTCGTTATGCTCGCCACGAAAGCGATTCCCAAGATGATGTCGCAAATGATGGCAGGCATGATGCAAAATATGATGTCTCAAATGAGTGCAGAAGGTTGTAATCCAGCCGAGATGTGACAACGTATGATGGCGGGCTTCGTCGAAGTCCCAGAAGTGTCTGTACCGTGGGGGTAGTCATCGTTAAGCTGGAATAACAATCTGGATACAGTTGGGTGATGCTATAATCATCAACTGGCTACCTCGGTGGGTGTGTTTATCGAGCGTCAATGGTCATTGGGTTATAGCACAATTGATGATCAAACTAATAATAGAGACAACATGGATTGTGCTATGCAAGTCGTAGGCTGGGAAAAAACTTAAGGAGATTTAAATGGTAAAACGTCTCATCGTTGTTGCTGGCAATATTGGGGTCGGTAAGACATCCCTTACGGAGCGCATTGGTGCCCGTCTGGGCTGGAAAACCGCTTTCGAATCGGTGTCAGATAATCCTTATCTGCCTGATTTCTATGCTGACATGCGCACCTGGTCGTTCCATCTACAGATATTTTTCCTCGGGCACCGTGCAAAACAATACTTGGAGCTGGCAAGCATGCCAGAGTCGGCAATCCTGGATCGTAGTATTTACGAGGATGCTTATATATTTGCCCGGGCGCTACACCACTTGGATAATCTTAATGAACGCGATTACCTGTCCTATCGCCGGGTGTTTGACCTATTGGTTTCCAAGTTGCCACCCCCTGATCTGTTGATCTATCTCAGAGCGCCAGTCCCGGTGTTGATAAAGCGCATCCAGCGTAGGGGGCGTGCCATCGAGAGCGGCATTTCCGCAGAATATCTCTCTTTACTAGATTCCTTTTATGACGATTGGATGCAAAATTTCGATATATGTCCAGTATTAACCATCCGCACGGACGACCTGGATTTTGTCAACAAGGCCCGGCATCTGGATATTGTTGTGGAGCGCATACAGGATAAGCTGACGGGAAGGGAAGAGGTCGTTTTCCCCTCAGAAGCATAGGGGGTGAGTAGGTAGCATCTTGCTGTTGCGTCTAGATAGGGTTGCTTAACACCGGAGTTTAATGCCCCGTTCGTTGATTAGAAGTGTGATATATGAAACACGGAGTTGTGGGTCTAGGTGCTCACAACTCCTGTTTTTTTGATAAGCAGGAGTTTGAGATGGGGGAAAGTAATCTTGACAACCTAACAAAATTGTTAGGTTGGTTCAAAACTTGCAACCGTGTATCACATACCGCCATGTATTTCTATTTTCGATTATTAAGCAGCCGTGCAGGGCGAATATTGCGCATAGCCATTGGGATATGCCTGATCATCGTCGGTATCCTTTGGGATCGATTTGGCGGTCTCTCCTGGCTTTTGATCTTTCCGGGGATGTTCACCCTGCTGGCTGCTATGTTGAATCTATGCCTGCTTGCACCATTGTTCGGCCTTCCAATTGTCGGTAGTGATCTACGCCGACTAGAACATGGCAAACGCAATAATAATGATCAGCTCATAGATCTTACCTATGTGGGGGATAACCTGCGCCGAAATTCGCATTCGGAGAAAAATGATTAGTGCAGATAATGTAGATAAGCTTTCTTGCAGTTCCAGGGAGGGTGGCGTAGAAGACTTAGAATATGGTTCATATGATCAGATTGTCGATTTATTTGGAAGATAGTTAAATAGAATTTGCGTGGGTATGCACCCACGCAAATTCTATACAGCGAACTATGTCCCTCGGAATTATTCCCCCGAAGATCTTCCCGCCGATAGTTCGTCAATTAACTCTTTTAGGCCAAATGGGCGCATTTCCTCCCAGTTAGTTTTGCCTGGTAATCGCTTCAATCCGTAATCTCCCTTTGACGAAAAGGCAATCACCTTGGCATTTTGGATACGCTCTTTAGGTAGTTCGATTTCAGGTTGTTCCAGGCTATTTAGTGAGAGCAGAACGACATCGACATTCTTTTCATGCATATTGAACCTTCCTGAGTTCGATGGCTCAAATTCCACAATTTCTACTAATCCTATGGACTGGAAAATATGCTTAAATATTTCAGTATATATTCTCGGTTTATAGTTGATCCAGACACGTGGATGACCCATCGAAAATAGCCCTTTCTAAAGTTTATTCTATAGAGAAAGGGCATACTAATTAAGACCTGAATGAGGTATTTGTGTCATACAAATGAGGTACTTTAAGCGATGAAATTATTCAGCTTATTGTGTTGATCAAACCATTTCTTACACCAAACGCAACTGCCTCAAGCCTTGAGTGAACGCCTAGTTTGGACATAAGGTTTCGCACATGAGTCCTCACGGTCAAAGGTGCAATATTGAGTTCCTCGGCGATAATATTCCCTGATTTGCCTTCCGCTAAGTGGGATAAGATCTCCTGCTCGCGCGGGGTAAGCCGCTCCCAGAGAGCATCATTTTTACTCATCACACCTCGATCACGCGACACACGCTTAAGTAACCCAATCAATAGCTTGGGAGGCATGACAACTTCTCCTTCATTGGCTTTGCGAATGGTCTCGAAAAAGTCGGCAAGGGAGGTGTTTTTAGGCAGGAAGCCGCTCACACCGACATCGATCGCCCGGATAATGGTCTCCTCGTCTGTATAAGAAGTCAAGATAATGACATGTGTCTTGGGGCTACTCTCAAAAATCTTGGGGATTAAGTCGTATCCGTTTCCATCAGGGAGATTAATATCAAGCAAAAGAACATCGGGGGCAACGCGATGAATCATTTCATAACCAGCAGACATGGTTGGCGCTGAACCAACCAAAGAAAACTCACCATCCAATCGAAACATTAATTCAATCGCGTCAACCAGTATCTGGTGATCTTCAATGATTGCTACACGGATCATATTGTGCTATACCTCTTTTATAGTAGTTAACGTCAATTTAATGAACTTGTTACAGCTTATAGGGTTACCAAATAAAATTAGGGTCTGGTGAGTGAGTGTACCCATCAGACCCCAAAATTATCATTTCAATTCTCAGCTATTAATACGGCGTGGCAGTGTCGAAAATATCGGCAGGCAGTTCGATGTTGTTGACGAGGAATTTCTCGGAAAATCTTGGTCTGATCCCGGTTGGTTTCATCATTCCCATAACGCGCCCATTCTGTACCCCAATCTGCTCGAACATGAAGATATCTTGCATGACGACGCTATCTCCCTCCATCCCCTGGACTTCAGCAACCTGTACAGTTTTACGTGTTCCATCGCGTAAGCGTTCCATGTGAATAACCAGATCGATGGCGGAGGCAACCTGTTCGCGAATAGCTTTAAGGGGCAGTTCTAGGCCAGCCATTAATACCATGGTTTCGATACGGCGCAGGGTATCCCGCGGGCTGTTTGAGTGGATGGTGGTCATCGAGCCATCGTGACCGGTGTTCATCGCCTGTAGCATGTCCAGCGCCTCTCCACCGCGCGCCTCGCCGACGATGATGCGATCAGGACGCATACGCAGCGCGTTGATCACCAGCTGGCGAATGGTCACCTCACCTTTACCTTCCACGTTGGGAGGTCGTTTTTCCAGACGAAGCACGTGCTCCTGTTTGAGTTGGAGCTCGGAAATATCCTCGATGGTGATGACGCGCTCCCTTGCAGGGATAAATGCCGAAGCGACGTTGAGAAGCGTGGTTTTACCGCTACCGGTACCTCCAGAGATAATCAAGTTCACGCGCGCTTCAACACAAGCCTTCATAAATGCCACAAGTTGAGGGGTGAGGGTGCCATTGGCGATCAGGTCTTGGGCAGTATAAGGTGTTTTGGAGAACTTACGGATAGTCAGGAGCGGGCCATCCAACGCGAGGGGTGGGATGGTAGCGTTGACACGGTAGCCATTGGGTAAACGCGCATCGACCATTGGAGAGGCCTCGTCCACACGGCGCCCGATGGGAGAGACAATGCGGTCGATGATACGTAATACATGACCATTGTTCTCGAATTTTACGTTCGTTTTCTCGATTTTTCCAGCACGTTCGATGTATACTTCGTCAAATCCATTGACCATCACCTCAGTGATCGAGTTATCTTGCAACAAGGGTTCCAAGGGCCCATAACCCAAGATGTCCGCGATAACCCATTCAAGCAGTATGGCCCGGTTCGCACGAGTGT
Organism: Anaerolineales bacterium; assembly: GCA_041551115.1. Classification (GTDB taxonomy): domain Bacteria; phylum Chloroflexota; class Anaerolineae; order Anaerolineales; family UBA4823; genus DAOVXM01. Next base: position 613 of record JBFENN010000142.1, on the reverse strand, counting down.
AGATGAGGTTCTCATCAACAAGCACCTGGTTAAACAATGCTTCAATGGTCTGGCGCATTTGTGGCAGGTGTTCGATGGATACCTCACCCTCGGTTTCCGATAGCAATTTTTTCTGTACGCGGTCCCGAATCTGGTAAACATCTGCAGGAACGCCACCAAGCGTTTCGAGCGCCGCGAGACTCTGTAATGGGTCCTGTGCTTTTACGCTAGGGCGGTTGTTGACTGCTGGACGGTTAGTAAACATAGATATCTCTCTCCAACTAAAACCGATTAAGGTTCAAGAACGGGAATTACTAGCTCTTGGCCAGTTGTTACTTTCTTGGTTGAACCCAGGTTATTGGCTTGCAGGATGGCTTCAACAGTTGTATTGTATTGATTGGCTAGACTAGTCAGGTATTCGCCTGCTCGCACCACATGGGAAACCTTAGGGAATATAAACAGGATTTTTCTTGCCTGATCGCGATAGATCCGGAAGGCTGATCGGTAGCTGCGTATCTGGACATAGCCATCGGCTTGCTTCAGCTTTGAGATAAGTTCAGGCCGTTGCTTCAAATCTGCATCGCTCAGATTGGCGCTATCGATCGCCGTGCGGTAGAGCAAAACAGCGTCCTCA
>JBFENN010000141.1:0-8041 GCA_041551115.1 Anaerolineales bacterium | reverse complement strand
CTGATGATATAAGTTGTACGCAACACCCCGTCATACTCACGTCCCATAAACTTTTTCCGGCCCCACACACCATAAAGTTCACATACTTCGTGGTCTTGATCTGCAAGTAGGGTAAAGGGCAGCTCATATTTGGTTTTAAACTTCAAATGCTTTTGAGAAGAATCCGGGCTAACGCCGAGGATTTTAATCCCTGCATCGACATAAGAACTGTAATCATCTCGAAAACTGCATGCTTCTTTTGTACAACCAGGCGTATCATCTTTAGGATAAAAATAGAGCACTACAGGTGCACCCTGGTAATCAGATAATCGATGTAGATTTTCAATTTCATCTCGCAAACTAAAATCGGGAGCCAAACTCCCTATAGGTAATGGCATCATTTTCTCCTTGTATTTAGAGGATCTCTATACGTATTACTATATTTATGGCAATCATTAATGGGAAACCACAGCGATCAAATCACCCATTCGATCTGTGTCATATCCTGGCAAGAGTGACACATCATTTCTGAACTCGGTATCACAAAGAGTTTCCAGTAAAGGTGCGAGCAGCTCATCTTGATAATACTCAGACGGGATCACCAGGTCATATCGCTCAGAGAACAGAGGTAAGAAATCTAAACCTAATGCTTGAGCCGCAGCAGGAATCCCCAAACCACAATCTGCCCGACCCGAAAGAATCGCTGCGGCTAATGATAAATGGGTATACTCTTCTTTCTCATAACCTGTAATATCGCGAGCAGTAATTCCTAGCTGTGCCAAATGATAGTCCAGCAACACACGCGTTCCAGCACCCCGTTGGCGGTTGATAAATTGGACTTCGGGTCGGGTTAAGTCTTGCAGACCCAAAATGTTTTTTGGATTTCCTGGATTTACAAACAATCCTTGTTCCCTTTTTACCAACTCTACTATGTGCAGGTTCCTATCAGGAACATATTGTTTTATGTAGGGTAAATTGTACTCACCCGTATCTGGGTCAAGTAAATGTGAACCGGCGATATGTGTTTCATCTCTGCTAAGGGCAACCAATCCAGATAAGCTGCCTACGTTTGCGGAGCTGAGCCGGCGGGCTCGCCTGGCCAGATATTGCGCCAAGAGATCAAGACTGACGTCATGAGAACCGATAGCGAATATCGTTTGGTCGATTTCAGCGGTTGACCGGTAAAGCTGGACATCTACGTCTGTACCTGCTGGTAAACCCTGCGTACCACGCGGGATTACAATGATGCCATCAGCTCGCACCAATGAAGAGATTACACCCGCGCCGCGCTGGAGTGGTGCAGCCAGCACTTTGTCACCCACTCGGCCAACAGCCACGCGCATGAAGTCATCATCTCCAGCCGGTGATGTGACTTTCCTTGTGACCGTGGCTTTCATTCGCAATGGTTTGGATGCTTGTGTGCCAAGCCATCTTTCGATTAAAGGTTTTACAAAAATCTCACCGGTCAAAGCCGCTGATACGGGATATCCAGGGACACCAATGATTGGAACGAATTGTGGCTGATTACCAGCTTGCTTTTTCTTACGGATCATACCTAGTATCACTGGGTGACCGGGTCGGACTGCTACTCCATGTACCAAGAGTTCACCCAACTGCTGGACAACCTCTGCTGAGAAATCCTCCGAGCCAGCAGAAGATCCAGCATTCAACAAGATCAAGTCATGATCTTCAGCTGCTTCTGCCACCTTTTCAGAAATCAGTTCAAGTTTATCAATCACAATCGGGAATCGATTTGGGGCACCCCCCCACTGCTTCACCTGCGCCGCTAAAACGATAGAGTTATATTCTATGATCGAACCTGGTTTTAGGTCTGCACCAACGGGAACTAATTCTGTTCCGGTAGGGATAATTGCGACGCTGGGCTTTCGAACAACCCATACGGTTTCATGACCACAGGCAGCAATTGCTCCCAAGTCCACAGGTCGCAGCGTATGCCCAGCAGGCAGCACCAGTTGGGTTGCCACAATATCCTCACCCAATGGACGAACATGCTGCCACGGTGATGAAGCTGACCGAAAACGTATCGCGTATGGTTTTCTGCTCTCAGCGGATATATCCCCATTAGCGTCAAGAGGCTCAATATTCTCGATTGGGATCACCGCATTCATTCCTTTTGGTAGCATGTCCCCCGTATCGACATATAAAGCTTGCCTTCCTAATAGCAAAGTGGCTGGATTCGTTGGCATCGCGCCATCAGTGTCAGCAGCTGAGACAGCAAAACCATCCATTGCAGCTGCGTGGTAATGAGGGGAGCAAATCTTCGCCCAGACCGCTTTCGATAGGACATGCCCAACTGCATTTTCGTCTAGCTGCAGTTCTTGCTCCCCCAGAATTCCATCTAATTTTGCAGATCGCAATGCTTGTAAGAAGCTATCCTTTGCTTTATCCAGGGGGATGTCATGTAAGTATATTGTCATTTTGGCGATTTCCTTCATATTAGTAAAGATACCTCTAGCTACCCGGATTAGCTAAATTAGTTTCTATTAGCAGCTTTCTGATTTTTGTTAGTCTATGGTTTCTGATCAGAGAACTCCGACTGAGGATATACTATTTCTCAGATGAGCTGGTGACCTGCAGCTTGTAGCTCCTGCATTGCTTGCTTTAAATCCTCACCGCGAACGAAGACAAAATCAGTCTCATAGGTTGATAGGCTTAGAATGCTTATCTTTGCAGCCGCCAAAGGCTCTAATAAAGAACTCAGCACACCAGTTAGAGAAAAATCCAAGGGGCCGATGACTTTGATAGCCCGCCAACCGTGCTCTGACTTTATGCCAGTGGGAATTATCTGTTCAGGGCAAATTATTGATAGTTCATCGCTTGTGCGTGAAATTGAAAAGAATTTCCCGGTAAAGGCCCATTCAGGCGGCGGCGAATTCGCATCCAATCGACAAATTGCCATAGTTTCCCCCAAGATCTGCAAGTATAACGGCTCTACCATCACGCTGTCAGAAATTACAGTAGATAAACTTCAACTTGTGCCCCAGCGGCCAGACCATTCGCATCTGCTGGAATACAGACCAGACCATCCGCACGGGTAAGTGTGAAGATTAAGTTGCTCTTTCCAAAAACTGGCTCTGCGCGATAATTCTCTCTTTCACCCAAAATCCTAACCGGTACCCAATCCTCCCGTCCAGCTTGAGAAGCCAAGTTAATGCTCAGTTTTGCTGAAACTGCTGCACGCAAGGGCTTGCCGCTATATCCCAATAGGCAGTGGACAACCGGGACAACAAATAGTGAAGCTATGACCAAAGCAGAAACCGGATTTCCTGGCAGCCCGATGGCAGCTTTCCCACCACATATCCCAAGGATAGTAGGCTTTCCTGGTCGGACATTGACGCCATGCACCATAACACCCGGCTCACCAAGACGATTGATGACATCCGCAGTCAGATCGCGCGTGCTGGCAGATGAACCTGCAGTGACGACGATTAGGTCATTCTCACTTATCGCTTGTGAACAGGCCTTGTACATTGCTTCAAGCGTGTCAGCAACGATTCCGTACCGAACTGGAATACCACCAGCTTGCTCTATCAACGCCGATAGTGTGTATGCATTTACATCCCGTACTTTCCCGGGACCAATATCTTCTGCAGGTGCGACAACTTCATCCCCACTGGATATGATCCCGACACGTGGTTTTTTAGCAACATCCACACTTGTTTTCCCAATCGCCATTAGGCCGCCGATTTCTGCTGGACGTAGCTTTACCCCTTCGGGAATCACAATCGATCCAGTTGATACATCTTCACCAACTTCTAATACATTATCACCTGCGGCGAGTGGGTGTAAAACTTCAATCTCTCCTTCGTGTACACATTGTGTAAATTCCACCATTATTACAGCATCCGCGCCTTTAGGCAACATCCCACCAGTGTGGATTAACGCACATTGACCGGGTCCAACAGTGACTTCAGCAGGTGCGCCCATCGGTATCTCACCAATTAATGAAAGGTATGCAGGCAGCGATTCCCCGGAACCATGAGTATCCTCTGCCCGGACTGCAAATCCGTCTACTGTACTACGCGGGAATGAAGGTAGCGGGTGAGGAGCTGTGATACGAGTTGCCGTAACACGTCCACTGGCATCGGAGCTCAAAATAGTCTCTGATGTCATCCGGTAAGTAAGATCGGCCAGAAGCTTTTCTAAAGCTTTCAACGGTGGGATAAGTTCTAGAAATTCCGGCATCATTTCATCTTGACGAAAGTTTATCTTTTTGGGATCTATCGGGTCCAAAAACCAAATGCCAATAAGTAAGCAGTCATACCAAACAAGATTATTGCAGTGAGAGTTAATGTTTGCCAGTTTGGTTTTGCCCCTTCTGAAATTCGGCGCATTTGCCAGATTTGGAGTACGCCTAAAGGTAATGTCAAGAATGCCGGAAAACCGATTGGAATCGGCATCCCTAAGAGCATCGCCAGCCCGAGCAGAAGGAAAGAGAACAGGATCAGCACATTATGGAGAGTCATTCCTGACTGCCATCCCATGCGGACCAACAAAGTTGTCTTCCCGTATCGAATATCTGTTGCGAAATCTGGTAACTCAAAAGCTAATATCATGACTAAGTGCAATGTAGTTAATGGGAAAGTCGCCATCGCGACCAACCGATGCAGCTCCCCGACTTGCAGAAGGAAAGCGAGCGCAGGCACCAGGTTCGCAACGATGATAGAAGTGGTTAATTCCCCATATCCGCTCGAAGCCAATTTCACTGGAGGTATGGAATAAAATAGGGCACCTAGAAATATCAAGCCCATTACCAAGATCGATTGAACTGTGAGAGCGCGGGAATTTATCAGCAGGACCGTGAGAGATGCAGCGATCGCCAAACAAGCTGCCGCCGCGAATAACGGAACATTCGGTGCCAATTTACCTGGTCCAACTGCCCCGCTACCTCCGGAAAAAGGTGTTCGGTTCGGATTGTTGACATCGGATGGTGCATCATAAAATTCGTTCAGATAATGCGTAGCAAGTTGAATCAGCGTTACCCATGCTTGACCCAGTAAATAGACACTCCAGTCAATCTCATTTCCAAGGTAATGGGCGATTCCTACTCCAAGTGCATAAAGCAAAACTGCCCCCAGCAAAAACAAGGGGCGGGACATACGAATGAAAAGCTTGATTGTCTCACTTCCACTCATATCGATAAATTGCAGGTCACCAAAGACCTATTCCCTAGGAGATATCATCAATAATTAGTCTGCTGAATACAGTCGTTTTCTCGGGCAAAGATGATATTTTACCTTCGTATCAACAAAACAAGATTTCGTAACACTAAAATCAATTAGCAATATTTCGGCCTATTGAAAAAAATCGGATTACCGCTCTTCGACCGGGTAGCCAGCACTGTACCAAGCTAAAAGACCACCTCTGATCGGGGTGACGTTTCTAAAACCATTATTTAATAGGATTTCCGCCGCACGGGCGCTTGATTCTTCGGCTTGTCAAGTTCAATAGGTAATGATCCAATCTTCAGGATCTAATTCTCCATACCGGATGGCAATCTCATTTACCGGAATTGATATTGCACCTGGGATATGGGCCTGTTCAAACTCCTCTAGATCACGGACATCAACAAAAACGGCTGCCCCCTGGTCAAAAGCTTGTTTTGCATCTGCTGCTGATAGCCGCGCAATATCGGGAAAATTATCTCGTGCTTCCGCAGGTGATCGGTCTTGAAGTGAGGAGCTGGGAGAGTATTGGGTGATTGTCCATGCTAAGGCCGCAATAATTAGGCTTGCACCAAAAACCATGAAGAGCACTGGAATTAATTTCGATTTCAATTCAATTGTCCTCCAAGTCATGCCCGCGTACTATTCGCCAAAGTCATCCGAAATGCATACTGTCATGTCGAGAGAAGGATATAAGCCTTCAAACCTATGAGGCCTCATAATACCATAGATAAACGTATATGTTTTTCTGGAGAACACGACCCGAATCTCTCGACAGCACAATAAGAAGCCACGATGATAAAAAACGAGCCTATTATTGATATGAAGACAGAATTATCGGCGGAAGAAATTCGAAATAAAGAACCATAGATTAGCCGGTCGCTCTGCCAACCGTCGCGTAAAGAACGGGTACCACTCATGCCCGTATGGTACATACACTCGCACTGGATAGCCTGCTTCGGTTAATTGTTCTTGCAAATCACTGCGGATTCCAAAAAGCATTTGGAATTCGAGTGCAGCTTGTGGTAAATGAACTTTTTCGGCATAGCTTTTCGCATAATCAATACGCTTCTCATCATGTGTGGCCAGTGCAACCGTTGGTGGTATGCGGCCATCCGAACTAACTTGTGGACAACCGCTAGCATTAGAGCCATCGATTAACAAGCGAGCTAAATGATCATAGTTTGCATCAACATCCCCTTTTTTGGGATAAGCGATCTCAGGTGGTTCCTTATATGCCCCTTTGCACAGCCGTACGCCTGTGCATTCTCCAATCAACTGCTGAATATCTGCTTCGCTGCGAAAGAGGTAGGATTGAATGACAACACCAATATTATCAAAGCCTTTCTCCAAGTGCATTTTCCGATAGAGGGTTAATGTCGAATGAATCCAAGGCGAATCTTCCATGTCAATCCGCACAAAATTGTTGTATTCTTTTGCTCGTTCGAGAATTTTGGTTAAGTTTTCAGCACAAAGTTCCGTATCTAACGCAAGACCAATTTGGGTGAGTTTGATTGAGACATTTGAGCGGATTTCGGATTGATTTATCGCCTCAAATATCGTCAAAATCGTCGCCGTCGCATTCCGGGCGTCAGCAGCAGTGTGGGTATGCTCGCCTAAATGATCAAGCGTTGCATTGATCCCTTTGTCGTTCAGGTATTTGATCACTTTGATGGCATCATCAATTTCCTCACCGGCAACAAACCTGGAGGCTGCGTTCCATGCAAAGGACCAACCAGTGACAATCTTCCGTGCCCATGGAGCTTGAGAGAGATATATTAAAAGTGATCGAAGCATACTAACCCCTTATTGTATGATGCTTAGAATCCATTCCCGCCCACTCTTAAAATCCGCGCCCTCATTTTAGCATATATCTCGCTTGTCAGATTTCAAATTTGGATCTCGGGATATTCAAGTATATAACTATTTTATCGACTTTCATCATGCCATTCAAGCAGTTAGGCTGCTTATCATCATAAAGTAAATGGAGAAATCGGTGTGGCACACAACTTGCAACAGGATATAATTGCACTGGCCTGGAAGGAGATCATATGTTAATTCAACGTCAATCCCCGACATTACGCCCACTCACAACTGCACATCTAGCCCAAACAATGACATTAATGGGCCTCAACGCACTTGAGCTGCGGCAGAAGATTGAAGCCTCCTTGGCAGAGAATCCCGCCCTCGAACTTTTAGAAGAACGGCACTGCCCCACCTGTCAGAGACCTTTAACACAGCGTGGACCTTGCCCAGTCTGCAGTCTCCAGCACCAACCAGCAGTCGATAATCCAATTGTCTTTGTATCTTCTCGTGAGGATTTCTATACACCAAGCCGAAAATTAGCCCCCGAAGATATGCCGGATGATGAGCTCGGTGCAGAACGTGAAGAATTACCAATCTATGTCTTCCGTCAGATTGCTCCTGAGTTGCCCCAAGATTCACGCCAACTAGCGGCATACATTTTAAGTAGTCTGGATGAAGATGGACTTCTCCGCGTACCAGTTGTTGAAATCGCTAGATACCACCACTTGCCCCCATCGCGCGTCGATGAAGTCATTCGACTCATCCAACACGCGGATCCTGTCGGTGTTGGATCGACATCTCCCCAAGAGGCATTACTCGTGCAGTTAGAAGTACTATCCGAAACCAGGCCGATTCCCCCCAAAGCAGCGGATGCAATTCGAAATGGGTTAGATTTGCTTAGTCATCACAAGTACATGGAGTTGGGTCGCTTGCTGAAAATCTCAACACTCCAAGCCAAGCAGATTGCTCAATTTATCGGAGACAACCTTAACCCATACCCAGCCAGGGCAAACTGGGGCGATTCTCATCTGCCTGCAGAAAACGAGACAGAAGTATTTCACACGCCAGAT
>JBFENN010000140.1:0-8076 GCA_041551115.1 Anaerolineales bacterium | reverse complement strand
GCGAAGCCTGGTCGAACGCTTCCTTAAACTCCAGGAGCGTTTTTGTGCCGGGTTTGCCCATATAGGCAAGCACCTGCGGTTCGGTATGCTCCGGGGCAACCTTCAGCTGGCCAGACACGTGATGGGCGGCAAGTTCCTGCAGGTAGGTATTTCCACAGACTTCATCGCCCATGAGCATATCGTAACGGATGCCAGAGGCGATAAATGCCTTTTTTACGCCCGGAAGCTCACGGATTGCACGCAGCAGATCTATTTGCGGCTGATGGTCAACCTGCAATAGTGAACAGATATCGGGATACAAGCAGTGCTTCTTGCTACAAACACCACTTGACAATTTCTTATCACATTCAAATCCATACATGTTGGCGGTCGGACCACCAACATCCTGGATATATCCCTTGAAACCAGGTTGCTTCGCCAGCTTGCGCGCTTCGGAGAGTATTGACGATTGGCTCCGCCAGCGGACAGTGCGCCCTTCATGGACGGCAATGGCGCAGAAATTACATTCCCCGTAGCAGCCACGGTGGGTGGAGATTGAGTACTTGATCGTATCCAGGGCCCGTACTGATCCCTGGCTCTCATAATAGGGATGCTGGGAGCGTTCATACGGCAGCGCATAGATCTCATCCAGTTCAGTTTGCGAGAGGTATGGCTGCGGTGGGTTCTGCACCAGGTAGCGGTCTCCATGACGCTGGATCAAGCCCTTGGCGGTGAGCGGGTCATTGTTCTGGTAAAAAGCATGGAACATATCGATGAAAGCATGCTTGTCCTTCTGGACGTGCTCGAAAGACGGCAGTTCCGAATAACTCTGCACCGGCTCAGAGGTGATATAACACAGCCCGCGGAGCTGTTGTATATCTTGACCTGACTTGAGACCGGCAGCAAGCTCCAGCACAGCCTTTTCTGCCATCCCATAGAGCAGGTAATCGGCTTTCGAGTCGAACAGGATCGAGCGGCGGATCTTGTTTGACCAGAAGTCGTAATGGGCGATACGGCGTAAGCTGGCTTCGATACCGCCCAGGACGATCGGTTGTGTATCCTTGAAGTAGCGGCGGATCAAGTTGGTGTAGGCGATCGTGGCGCGGTTGGGCCGGCGATCGTTGTGGCCGCCGGGGGTGTAGTCGTCCTGGCGGCGCTTCTTCTTCAATGGGGTATAGTTGGCGACCATTGAATCGATACTGCCAGCGGTCACCCCCCAAAACAGGCGCGGTTCCCCCAAACGAGTAATGTCCTGTTCGGAATTCACATTTGGCTGGGCAATCACGCCCACACGGTAGCCGCGCTCGACAAGCAGATTGCCGATCACCGCCGTGCCAATATAGGGGCTATCTATGTAGGAATCACCGGAAACCAGGATGACATCCAGCTGATCCCAGCCCAGGGATGCCAGCTCTGCAGGTGTTGTCGGGAGGTACATCCCCCTATTTTATCATCAGGGTCATCAGAACGGGTTGAGGCGTAAAGGGAGAGGATAGACGATGCAATCACCGACTCTCATCCCAAGACAAGACGATTGGAAATTATCGTCATCTGCCTCTATCCCAGACATTTTTTGGAGGATAATTTCTGGAGGCAAGGGATCACGGTAAAACTGTATGGATGGCTATATTTTACGGAATGCTACTCGCCCAGAAACGATCGTCATAGCGATATCAACTTGCTCGTCAAATACCACCAGGTTGGCCGGCTGGCCAACTGCCAAGGTCCCGATATGGTCGGCCACCCCCATGGCATGCGCCGGCACTGTGGAAGCCATCTTAACTGCAGCCTGCAGCGGCACATCCAATTCCATGTGGACGTTGCGGACACAATCGTGCATACCGGCGGTGCTGCTGGCAATCGTGCCGTCCGGCAGGGTGGCGCGGCCATCCTTTACGGTAACAATATTGCCTAATAGATCGTACTCGCCATCTGGAAGGCCAGCCGCAGCCATCGCATCCGTGACCAGGACTACTCGCTCGGTACCCAAACAGCGCAGCAGGACCTGCATGGCACCGGGATGGACGTGGACATTGTCAGCAATCAGCTCAGCGGTGATATCGTCGGAAGCAAGCACTGCCCCGAGCACGCCCGGCTCGCGATGGTGAAAACCACGCTGGGCATTGAAAGTATGGGTGACATGCCGGTAATCACCCTGTAAGGCAGCGGAGGCGGTTGCATAGTCAGTATTTGAGTGTCCAAGTGCAACGACGATTCCAGCCTCCGAATAGAGCTTGGCGACCTGAGCAGCACCAGGTAATTCGGGTGCCAGGGTCACTTGACGGATCCAGCCCTGCCCAGCCTTGATCAGCGCAGCGGCCTCATCCAGGTCAGGTTGGCGCAGCCAGTCCGGGTTGAATGCGCCTTTGCGCTCCGGGTTCAGATACGGTCCTTCCAAGTGCAGCCCCAGCGGGAGCGCGCCATTATATCCACGTTCTAGGGCGGGGACAAAGCTGGTCACTTTGGCAATTAACTCCCCCACGGAAGGCGCGGCAATGGAGCACAGGAAAGCACACGTACCGGTTCGCACAACCCATTCCGAATAACGTGCCAGCTCTCCAGCAGGATCATCCGTTGCCCCAAACTGGACACCGACACCACCGTGGACGTGGACATCGAAAAATCCTGGCGCGAGGTAGAGCCCAGGGAGATGGTATTCTTCTCCACTGTCCGGTGGTGCCTCTGATTCAGGTCCGATGTATTGGATGCATTGACCAGCAATAACAACCGTCGAATCCAGAAGAACCTGATCCGGCAGCAAGACATTCAGGTTTGAGAGTTTGATGGGCATAATTGGCTCTGCTTCACTCCAGTTTGTGATGCTCCGATGGACAATTATAGTATAGCTAAGGTGGGATCAGATACTTAGGACTGCAACTCTAGATTGAGGTCAAGTATGTGAAAGGGCAGAGGCTGTTGGGGAGAACGAATTTGCGGCACTGCACATTTCCCTGCAGGCATGCAGTTGCTGGGCGAGGGCAAGCTTCATTATAACAATGCATGCGCAAATTGGAACAATCCACCATACACACGATTGGTATCAAGAAGCTGAGACTAGAAAGGCCAAAAGACCGGCATAACAAGCAACACGACAACAAGCACAACTAGGGTAAGCGGGACCCCGACTTTAATGTAGTCGATAAAACGATATCCGCCAGGCCCCATGACCAAGATATTGGCAGAATGACCAACCGGACTTAGGAACGCCGCCGAAGCAGAAACCGCCACTGTCATCATCAGCGGGTAGGGTGATATACCTAAATCACTAGCAGTGTTGAGCGCAATCGGAGCCAGCAAGACCGCCACAGCTGGGTTTGGCATTACCTGCGAGGCCAAGGCGGCGAGCAAAAAAAGTCCCGCAGTTACAGCCAGAGGTCCTAATCCGCCCACCAGGCCCACCATTCCCTCCGCCAGGAATCTGGCCGCGCCGGTCTGCTCCATGGCGATGCCCAAGGAAAGCATACCGGCAATGAGGAATACCGCTTTCCATTCGATTGCTTGGTAGGCTTCCTCCATTGTCAGGCAACTGGTAAGGACCATCAGCACAACGCCAGCCACCGCGGCGATAGCGATGGGGATTACATCGAGGATGACCGGTACGAGGACTGCAGCCATGATCAACAGCGCCAGGGGAGCCTTATTTAGCCGCATCGCTTCCTGGGCGGCTTCGGTCAGCACCAGAAAGTCGCGTTCTGTACCCAACATCCGCAGCCGCTCGCGCGAACCGTACAGCAGCAGTGCATCACCAAAGCGCAACGCCATATCCCGCAAGTTGGAGCGGTAGGCGCGCCCTTCCCGCCAGATAGCCAGCACACTGAGTCCATACTTATCGCGAAAGTGGGTTTGACGCAGGGTCTTACCGGCTAACGTGGTGCGGGGTGAGAGAGCGATATCCACCAACCCGACGTGCTCCGACTCCAGGTCAGCTAAGCTAGGTATCGGGCTCTGGTCAATCTCCAAGCTCTGCAGTCCCGCCAGAGTCTCCAAGTCACCAGGCCGTACCTTTACCAGCAAGAGGTCACCGGCCGACAAGGGTTTGTCAGGGTCAGGCATGTGCAAAGTGGTTCCCGCGCGGACAATCCCCATCACCCCTACCCCAAAGGCATCACCCAAGCGGCTCTCAACCAGCGTTTTACCAACAAGAGAAGATTCTTCAGGAATTCGCATGGCGACCAGGCGCTCATCCAAGGAATACTCCTGCACTGTCTCGATGCTGGACGGAAGGAAATCTGTTTCATTGCGGAGGGCACCTAATTGCGCACGAGTCCCCTGGACCAGCAGGATATCCGCGCGCTGCAAGGGAAGTTTTTCAAGGTTAGTTCGCACAACTCCGCCACCACGCCGGACAGCCAGCACAACCACACCGTAGCGGCGGCGGAAATCGATCTGCTCGAGGGTCTGGCCAGCCAAAGGTGACTGGGGTGCAAGCGCCAGCTCAACCAGATCGATATCAGCCGACAGCAGCTTGTCCACAGTCAGCTGATCCTCCTCAATTACTAATATTCGCCCGCCGCGCAGTTCGTCCAACTTTTCCGACTGGCCTTCCACCAACAAGCGGTCACCTGCACGGAGCACTGCCAACGGTCCGGGAGCCAAGAGGTTGCGATCCGTGCGCAGGATCGCCAAAACGTTCAAACCTAGTGCCGCACCAATACGGCTCTGGGCTAGGGTCTTGCCAGATAAGGTTGTATCCACCGGCAAGCGGATGACAAACAAGCGCTCAAGCAAGCCAAAAAATTCACCTGGGGCGGCTTGATCGTTCTCAGGCAGCTGCTTGATGTCCCGGGATGGCAGCAGGTGCCGGCCGATCAGTACCATGAAGGCGATACCGGCCGACATCACCACAATTCCCGTCGGGGTGTAATCGAACATGTGGAAAGGCTCCAGCCTATACAGGCGCAGGGCTTCGCTTACCAGGATATTGGGTGGCGTACCGATGAGTGTATTCAAGCCGCCCAGCAGTGCGGCAAAGGCAAGTGGCATCAACAGGCGCGAGGGAGGGCGATCCGTGCGACGGGCGATATCCACCACCACTGGCAGCATCAACGCTACCACACCGATGTCATTCATAAAACCCGACAAAACACCGACTACCAGCATAATCAAGGCGATCAGCCTTGCCTCGCTACCACCAGCAAGGCGCTGAATTGGGCGCCCAATCAGACCAGCTACACCCGTGCGAGCCAGCCCGGCACTGAGGATCAGCACTGCCCAAACGGTGACGACAGCCGGGTTGGCAAAACCGGAGAGCGCCTCGGGCGCAGAAATCAGGCCAGTTAGAACCAGGCTGACCAGCACCATCAACGCGACCACATCGACGCGAACCCGTTCGGTGATAAAGAGCAGGATGGCAGCCAAGAGAATGGTGAGAACGATGGCGATTTCGGGTGTCATCGATGTTTATATGTTATGTCAGCTTTCGATAAATCTGCAATTCTAGATGGGGTAGACGGGTTGCGAGTCTGTACATGGATTTCCTACATAAATATATAGTGAAAACTTGGGTTACTGTTGCATGCTACTAAGGGATATTCAGGCATGCTGATTTAATATTTTACTGCATCCCATGCCAGCAGTCACAAGATCCATGCCAAAGAAGGCAGGTACACTGCCATGATCTGGTAACCCAAGCAAATTCCTCCCTCACAACCGGGATACACAGATTGGTCTCCCTGTTTACGTTGGTAATGTGTGGTTACTAAAGTTTTCCTGCAGCAGGAGCTTACCGAGCAGAGAGGGTGTTCAGAGCTGAGATCAAACTTGCGGCTCAACATCACATCCAAATTCAGCCAGCAGTTCGGCAGCGGTCTCCCAAATATCTCGTTCTCGCCCGCGCTTCTGGGCGGCGGCGACCACATCTGGCAGCAGCGTTTCAGCCGCGGTGGCGATTTCCCGCCCGGCAATGTCCTCGAACCAGCGCGAGTTCGCCATAACCGGGACGCGTCATTGGGAAACACTTATTGAATTGATGTAAAGAAAAGGAGATATAAGATGGTTAAGAAATTTCGTGTCAGCCTGATCGTACTGATCGCAGTCATCCTGATAATTGCGTCTGCGATCCCCGCGCTTGCAAGAACACAGCCTCATGATTGCACCCTAGTTTGGAGGGAAGATGACGATTCTAGCGAAAGTTATGTCCAGAATATTCCTGGCGTAGGTGAGCTGAGCATATCCGAGGACACTCTTTCCAAAACCTGCGCTGGCGATATCCCTTGGGTGAAGCTCGTACTGTATGGTCAACCTATTTCGACCTAGCTGATATGCGGGACTATTTATGCACTAAATTTGGGGGGGCATACTGTACTATCGGCACACCATTCACCATTGGTCCAGCTGAGATGGGCGGTAGGCAATACACCATAACATATAACGGGGATGAACTAGTATCCGACGACTGCGTTTTGAAGGTTAAAAACGTTGGAAAATTCGAACTTGTGAGTTGGTTCACCATCGAAGCATAGGATGAGGTTCTACTCCGTCAGTACATAAAGTAAAGTACCAATAAATCAATCAGGACTGGTAGTCCAAGCAACTAAGGATTGCAAAAGACGCCAGTCCTACTCTTCTTAATAAAACCATCGGATAATGGGTTGGCTGTAATTATCGACCTGACCTCGGAAGTGAAGCATACAGGAAGAAGAGTAACTTTCCTTGATCGCCGGTTGATGGTGAATGTGTAAAGTGTGTACTCAATAGCTGAGGAAAATCGCTCTGACACAAAATGAACGAGCCCGCGCGACTTGCGCGGGCTTTATGTTTTGTTGCATAATATCCAAAACTCCTGTTTATCTCGGGCTGAACAGATCGGCAACCCATTCGCCAACAACAAGCCGGTGACCAGCATCCGCATGGATCAAGCTGCGCGGATCATACTTTCGCACGGCGATGCGGGCGGCATTGTAGGCCATGGGCAGCGCGGTACTCTTGATCATTTGATAAATTAACAGCTTGTCAGAAATGAACCCACCTTACTATAATTCAGGCAGAATCGTAATGCTCGACGTCCTTGCGTCCCAGAGGAGTAACCAATGTCGGCTTTTAGGTACAAATGGCGGGTGAATGTCGTGCTGACGACATTGTGGTATTTATTGGTCTCCTTATACTGGATCTAAACCTAGTACAAAAGGAGAAGATGATGGAACAACCAGAACTTGGAATAAGAGTTAGTAACCTGCGGCAAGAGCAGGGTTTTACCCAGGAGCAGCTGGCTGAGTACTGCGAAGTCAGCACGCGTACGATCCAGCGCATCGAAAACGGCGAGGTGGAACCAAGACCCTTTACCCGCAACAACTTGAGCAACGTGCTTGAGTTCGATTTCAATGCCGACCAGGCCAAAAGTGAGAACCTGTGGCTGGCGGTGCTGCATTTGAGTTCGATATTCGTCATCCTAATCATCCCGCTGCTAATCTGGTCGTGGAAGAAAGATCAGAGCACCAAAATAGACGAACAGGGCCGGTCCGTGCTCAACTTTCAAATCACGGTCACACTGATGCTCATTGGAGCAACGCTGCTGCTGGTGGTCGTTGGACCAACAAGCATGATCTTGATGGAGCAAATGGGCAGTGGAGTAAGCGCGGCTGCCTGGATCCCATTCGCAATAATCGTATTGTGCTTAATTTCGATCGGGATTTTCACAACCTATGAGGGTGTGGTCAATACCATCCGGGTGATGTCCGGGAAACAATACCACTACCCCCTCAGCATCCCGTTTTTGAAAGTCTGAAACCAAGCTGTTACAAACCGCTCATCCATCGACCGCTATCCAGGTTTCCAGAAGGAAACGAGATAGCGGTCTTGATTCCAAATATGATATTCTTATAAATCGGGGTTGTGATTAGATAGAAAGAATTCACTGTACATCAAACAGCAACCGACCTTCAGTCTACTCGGATGACACGGAACCTGGAGGGTAAATACTCCAAAACAGCGCATACGACAATCCTCCTCCCTGCAGACGGTATCTGCTCAAGATCAAATTTATGGAATGGGCGGCAGGTTATGGACTGTATAGAAAGACTCTGCCCAAAACTATTCGTTTTGAAACAGTGATGAATAGTCTCGGGCAAGTCGCTCATTCTGACGGGTTGGTAAAAAACT
>JBFENN010000139.1:0-8141 GCA_041551115.1 Anaerolineales bacterium | reverse complement strand
GGCTGTCCATAGTTTTGATAACCTACACTGTAGATGAAGATCATCAGAATGGTCCAGGCGACGAAGAATAAAGTAGCAACTGTAAGCGGATCGACCCAGACTCCTATCTGGAACCAGGTATCTCCGGTAGGAAACCAGTTGATCACAGAAGTGAAGGGTTCTTCGGCAAGATGGCCGGATCTCAGGCCGAGAACGACAATCACCATGCTACCGATAAAAGACAGCAGCACGGCAAGGATGCCAAGCGTATGGCTAAGTCCCTTGCTACGGTTGGTGAGGAAAATGATCAGGAAAAACGCCAATAACGGCGGAGCAGGGAGCAGCCAGACAAGCGTCGAGGATTCCATTAATTGCCTCCCACTACCATTTTAGTAGATCGATCTCGTCGGCCGCGATGGTTTGTCGCTGGCGATATATGGCGATGAACAAAGCCAATCCGACCGCAACTTCTGCGGCTGCCACGGCAAAAACAATTACGGCGAACGCCTGGCCGGTGATCACTTCAGGGGTACGAAACCTCCAAAATGCAATAAGATTGATCACCACCGCATTAAGCATCAATTCGATTCCCATGAGGATAGCAACCGAATTCTTGCGCGCCATAGCACCATACAGTCCAATACAAAACAAGGCTGCTGCAAAAACTAAGAAGTAGGATAAAGAGATCATGATTTTCTCTCCCATGCGACGACAACTGCACCGATCAGAGCTGCAAGCAGTAGCACAGATGCGACCTCAAAAGGCAATACATAATGGCTCGGAGAAACCAGGGCAGCCCCCAAAACCTTAATCGTGTCAACATCGGTCGCCAGTTCAGGCATTGGTGTTCGAAAACCGCTCCAGGTACTAAATAACCAAACTAATGCAGTGAACAGTATCAACGCCAATAGACCAGCCAACCACCACCCCTTGTTCACGACGCTGCCAGTATCTTGTTTCACCCGCCTGGTAAGCATAATGGCGAAGATCATCAAAATTGCGATAGCTCCGATATAAATAACCACCTGGACTACTGCGAAAAAGGCCGCACTTAGCAAACCATAGATAACAGCAACACCAAATAAGCTCAGGATCAACCACAGTGCGGAATGGATCAAATTTCGAGCGGTGACGACCATCACTGCCGCTCCGAGAGTTACGACAGCTGTTACTAGGAAAATCACTTGCAGAACAGTCATCACTTCACTCCTGTTGGATGAGTTGTTGTAATTCAGGGTCAGGAACGACAGCGAGCGGACGCTCCTCTCCAACTCGTTTGCGTTCCATACGGGCGTATACCCGCAATACCATTACAGTTGCGCCGATGATGATCAAATTTGCAGCTAACATGACCAAAGCAAACACTGCAGGAGAAACACCTTCCAATACTTTTGACAGAATTGCAACAACAATCAAAAGGATCAGCGCCAGCGGTGTCAGGAACTTCCAGCTGAAACCGAGCATCTGGTCAATCCGGATCCTGGGGAATGAATAACGCACCCACATGATGACATAATAGATTAGAAAAGATTTGAGAAACAAATAAAACACACCCAGAATAGGTACCTGATCGACAAATGGTCCACGCCAGCCACCCAAGAATAAAGTAGCGATAATGGCTGAAACGGTCAGAGCATGTAGTAATTCTCCGGCATAAAAAAGACCGAATTTCATCCCCGTATACTCAATGTGGTAGCCGGCAACTATTTCTGATTCTGCTTCATTGATATCGAAAGGTGTACGCCCGATTTCAGCAATCATAGCGACGAACAGAATAAAGGCCGCTAAGGGGATCACGAAGATGTACCAAGGACTTTGCGCTTCGACTATCGCCTGCATGCCCATCGATCGGGCCAGGATGACCGGGACTAAAAGCGCGATCACAATAGGTACCTCGTAGGCGACCATTTGAGCGACCGTGCGGAAGGCCCCCAACAGGGCATATTTATTGTTAGAAGCCCAACCTGCCATGATGATACCTAATGTACCAACAGCACCGATTGCAACAATGTACAGCACCGCGACATTGATATCCGAACCCAGGATTGTTGGAGCAAAGGGAATAACCGCCCAAAGTAAAAGTACAGTGGCAAGGGCAAAAATTGGTGCAATGTTAAAAATGAATTTGTCAGCCCCCTGCGGCATGATATCTTCCTTGATCAAAAGCTTTATGATATCCGCGATGGGTTGGATTAAACCGAAGGGACCTACCCGGTTAGGACCTAAACGATCCTGAAATCGAGCCACCATCTTTCTTTCAAACCATACCAAACCAATATCCATTACTAAGAGAAATGTTGCCATCACCACGATCCCGATTAGAGTTATGATGACCACAACAACACCGGTCGGGAGGCCAATATTAGCCATCAGAGACTTTAACCATTCAGCGATAAAATTGACCGGATCACTCATAGCGTCTCTCCAAATTGATTAATTCCCGCCGATTTAATTCGCATAAAAAGGCTGAAGGATATAACCCATCAGCCTTTTGTTCGCCAAGTTTTTTACCCCCTAAGCCCATTCCAAAATTCCTTTGCGCCAGGTGTAAAGTAACCCCGCTACCAGGATCAGGATAAAGAGTACTCCTTCCATTACTGCGAAAAGGGGCAGCTGATCGAATGCCACTGCCCAAGGGTATAGGAATACAACTTCAATGTCAAAAATGAGGAAAACAAGTGCGAAGATATAATATTGGGCTTTAAACTGAACCCAGGTTTCCCCATATGTCTCAACTCCACATTCGTAAGTTTCGGATTTGAGTGGATTTGGTTTTCGAGGGGCAATCAATCTTGGGATTACCAACGCTGCTGCTGGAAAAATTGGGGCAAGGAGGAGAAAAATTCCAATAAATATCCAGTCATTAAGCATAGGCGCTCCTTAATAGTCAGGTTGCAGCCAAAACAAGGCTGGCTCCCAAGTGTATCTTATATCAAGCTCGATTATTAACGCTGTTTCAAGCAGCAATACTGGCAATGGGGCAAATTTTACCATAAATAAGAAACATCGTGATACTTTTCTTTAATGCCCCCATGCAATTACTATACATCTACTGAAATCTGAATATAATATTATTGAGATTCTTGAAAAGATTGATCTTATCTTCTAAGAAGCCTAAAGTTGGGAATTTTGAACACCAATGAAGGATGATTCACATTAGTGGAAAGTTTTATTGGTAGCTGAGTAGAATCTGAAGACCAGTACTATACTTTAGTTCCAATCCATCTCTGACAAATTTTCATTACTGGTAAACACAACACGTTAACAATTTACAGAGAGGAATGAATAAAAGAGATTGTGATTCAGGCTTCTGAGTCAGGTTGAATTTCACTCTCAACTCATTTTGATACTTGTATCTCTTGCTACAGAACGAGAAGAGGAACAATCAATCAAAGCAAACCAGAAAAAATCAGGAGACGAAACATGTCGATCGTGACTGCAAAAGACATTATGTTAGAAGCTGCTGAAAACAAATACGCGGTTGGTGCCTTCAATATCACCAATCTGATCCAGATGGAGGCCGTTGTTGATGCGGCTATTGAGAAGAAAGCACCATTGATTATCCAAACATCAGTGAAACCCTCCAAGTTCTTATCCCGGGACGTTCTGGTATCAATCTTCCGAAGCCTGGCAGAATCTGCCCCCATCCCGATCTGCCTTCATCTAGATCACAGCACAGATATGGAATACTGCAAACTTTGTGCGGATGCAGGCTATACCAATATCATGATTGACGCCTCCAAGCAACCCTTTGAGGAGAATATCCGCCAAACAAAAATAACGGTGGATTACTGCCATGCGAAAGGGGGCATATCGGTCGAAGGTGAGTTAGGTACTGTTTCCGGGGTGGAGGATCAGATCAAGGTCGCAGAGGATGAAGCAGCCCTAGCAAATCCTGAGCAAGCGGTTGAGTTTGTTGAAAGAACTGGTGTGGATATCTTCGCTCCTGCGATCGGTACTGCCCATGGTGTTTACAAGACCAAAAATCCCAAGGTTGACTTTGAGCGATTGGGCAAGATCAATCAATTGCTCAACGGTGATGGCGTAAAAACCCCACTCGTTGTGCATGGGGGCACTGGCTTACCTGAAGATTATATTAAGCGGTTGATTGAAATGGGCGGTGCAAAGTTCAATGTTTCCACCGAATTGAAACGCACATTAATTGACACAACTTACGCTTACATATCAGATAACAGGGAACAATATGATCCGGGCAAGATCGACAGCGCAGTCAGGGAGGCAATCCACCAAGTTGTTGGGCGATGGATTGACACCCTGGGCAGCACCGGGAAAGCATAGGAGGATTAGGAATGACAATCAAAGCGATTTTTTTTGACCAGGATGGGGTCATCATTGATACCGAAAGGGATGGCCACCGAGTGGCTTTCAACGAGACATTTAAACATTTTGGATATGATTTTGAGTGGGACGCGGATTATTATCATGAGTTGCTGCAAGTCTCTGGTGGAAAAGAGCGGATGAAGCACCATCTCCACACGAAGGGATTTGGATCGGAGGTAAATCCTGATGAGGAGGATGAACTCATCAAGGAGATGCATAAATATAAAACAGCAACTTTTGTTGGTCTAATTGAAAGTGGGAGATTACCATTACGCGCTGGTGTGAAGCGTTTCATGCTGGAGGCGATGGATAGCGGGCTATTGTTAGGTGTTTGTACGACTTCGAACGTAAAATCCGCTCAAGCAATTGCATATGAAATGCTCAAGGACATCAAGTTCGAGTTTGTGCTTGCAGGTGATATGGTGAGTAGGAAAAAACCAGATCCAGAGATCTACAATCTAGCGCTTGAGAGGACGAACCTGAAACCAGAGGAAGTTGTTGTTATTGAGGATTCCCGAAACGGTGTGCTTGCGGCTAAAGGGGCAAGTTTATATATAGTCGCAACGACCAATGTGTACACAGAAAAAGAAGATTTGAGCGATGCAGACATTATCGTCACGAGCCTTGGGGATCCAGGAGGTGAGAAAGGGATATTAAAAAAGGGTGGCAATGGACTCGCCTTTGATGGTGTGCTGCATGTGGATCAGGTGGTTGATTTCTTCGCTAAATAACCAGTTCAAACTTGTTATGATTTGCTATACTGATTCGAATGAAACAGTAGGGAATGCATAAACAGCTGTTGGGTGCATTGTAAGACAACTCAAGGTTTACAAGTAAATAAAGAAAAGAGGCAAAGCCACAAAACGGATTTCGCCTCTTTTTCATTATGCAAATTTTTGCATTTGATCAAGTTACTTTTCACAATGAGTATATCCTTAGAGGTCGTGGCACAGCGAAATTGCCATCAAACCCTGCTGATATAATAACCATCAGCACCCAATTGTTGAACCAAAATTAAATTCGATTGGTAAATTTTATGATTCCTAGGCATATCCAACCCATATCTACATAAATTATTGGTGTGTTTTATGGAAAACCCGGTCTTGATATCAAAATCTACTCGTTGGTGGGATTGGTCAGCAGTTTTACTACTTGCCGGAGCATTAATAATCGCGGCAATAAGGCTTAATTCTACCGGTTGGACACACGAATTAGATTTGATTCAAACTGTGGTGGTTTTGGGGGTGATAGCAGGATTGGCTCTTGGGAAAAGCTCATTTTCACGGGGAGTTGCCAGATTCTTTGCTCTTGTATATGGTCTATTTGTGATCGGCTGGCAAGTTGGATTGACCCTGGGCAAAGGCGTTCTTTGGCCTGAGAGGATGATCAGCATGGGCAATCGCTTGCTGATCACTCTCGATCAAATCTTCCAGCAAAAACCCGTAACCGACAACCTGTTTTTCAATCTTCTCATGGCCAGCTTATTCTGGGCATTGGCTGTCTATGCTGGCTACAGCCTTACTCGGCATGGAAATGCATGGCGAGCCATCCTCCCGACCGGCATCGCCCTGATAATCATCCAGGCTTATGATCATTTCTTCCCTGTGAGAACCTGGTTTTTAGCCGGCTTTATTTTCCTCGCACTCTTGTTAGTCGCCCGATTACACTTCGTTCAACTTCAACTTCGTTGGAAGAAAAATGGAACTTACTTACCACCTTATGTTGGGCTTGATTCACTTCGTCTGGGATTGATCACCACTGTCATTCTGGTCTTATTTGCGTGGACTGCCCCAGCTGTCGCTTCGGCAGTACCACAGGCAGAACAGGTCTGGCTGAACGCTACCCGACCCTGGATGGATGTACGCAATCGGTTGAGTAATGTATTCTATTCTTTACAGGCTTCTGTCGGGGTGGTCTCCGATTTTTACGGTGACTATCTGCCTCTTGGTCGCGGGAATCCACTCAGCGACACGGTGATCATGACTGTAGATTCGCAGACGCGCGCGCCGTCAAATGTGCGTTATTATTGGCGATCGCGGGTCTACGATACTTACGATGGCAGTTGGTCAAGCAGTTTACCTGTGGTTCAGTCTGTATCTCCGGATAATTTTGATTTAAATTTTCCAGAATATGAGAGTAGAGAGACCAGTACTTTCAATATAACAACCGCATTTCCAATTCAGAATATACATACTCCTTCCCAACCCATTTGGATCAGTCGACCGGCGGATGCTTACATGGCTGTTAATTCTGATGGCTCAGTGGACTTAGGTCATTTAAAAGCTGATCCAATTCTTCGTTCAGGTGATACGTACCAAGTTGAAGCCTCCCTTACTGCCGCTTCTATCAGCGAGCTACGTGAGGCTGGGACAGACTACCCTTCCTGGGTAACCGCTCGCTACTTACAGCTGCCCGATTCTATTACCCCTCGAACACGTGAATTGGCTGAGGAAATCGCATTTAGATTAGATAATCCTTATGATATCACTCAGGCGATCACTAATTTCCTGCGTACAAACCTGGATTACAATGACACGGTTCCCGCTTCACCAGATGGTCAAGAACCAATAGATTGGGTTCTTTTCGATCATAAACAAGCATTTTGCAACTACTATGCAACCGCCGAAATTATCATGCTGAGATCACTCGGCATACCTGCTCGACTTGCAGTTGGCTATGCTGAAGGTGAACGACAATTAATTGGTGCTGTGGAAGATATACCAACTCTACAACCTGGAGGAGAAAATATTCCCCAGGATATCGAATCGGAAGGTGACATATTTTATGTCCGCCATCAAGACGCTCATGCCTGGCCTGAAGTCTATTTTCCAAATATCGGTTGGGTAGAATTCGAACCGACTGTCTCGCAGCAACCACTCATTCGCCCAATTGGAAATCTTCCCGTATCCTCTTCAGACAACACATCCACCGCCCTACAGGACGATCTCCAGGACAGAGCCCGTCGACGCTTGGAAGAACTATCCGCGGCAAGCGGATTAAATCAAAATGCTTCTCTCAATAACTCGCTGATGATTCCCACTGCCTTTTGGATTGCTCTGCTCATTATATTAGTGTTATTGCTTGCCATCTTGATTCGCAGGGTTCGCATTCAACGTGGTTCCCCGCCTCTACCCATTCAAATGGAGGCGAGTCTAGCACGAGTTGGCATTAAACCTCCCAAGATTTTGTATCGTTGGGCCAGATATTCCAGCTTATCCCCTCTTACACGTGCATACTTAGAGTTGAACCGAGCCCTATCTCGTCTCGGTCAGCCGCCAAAATTGACCGATACACCTTCTGAAAGAGCCAAAGAACTCGTGTATCTGCTCCCACCTGCCGAAGGTGCTGTCCAAGCAGTGCTGATCCCATATCAAAATTCGGTCTACGGGAACCAGACAGCGGATCCAGAAAATGCCAAGCATGCGGGGAAGGAAATTCGCAGACTCTCTTTTATCGCCAGGTTGAAACGCTTCCTGGCCCGCTTCCAAGAACCAAAAAACAGGTAACTCTAAACATAAAAACTTGAGCGTAAAAACTTCTGGGTCCTGATGGACAGCGATAAGCCAGTTTCGACCAATCTCTCTCTCGCCAAGCAGCTATATCATTTCAGCCAGCTCGCCGAACGAATTCAATATTCACTCGATCCGGAAACTTCGCCAGATTTTGATGCCATACTTGAGGACCTGGCACATTTGACCAGCTCTTTAACTCGCATCGGACACCAAGTCGCTGAGCAATCTGATGAGCGCGATAACCTCCTATCATTAGCTAACATCAGCCAGATAATCAACTCGAGTTTGGATGTCGATGAGGTACTTCGG
>JBFENN010000138.1:0-8233 GCA_041551115.1 Anaerolineales bacterium | reverse complement strand
CGATCACCCATACAGTCATGGGACTCCCTTTAGACGGGCGATTGAAGAAGGGCTCATCGATACCAATGCATACATACAAATCGGTATCCGTGGCCCGGTTAGCGAAGCCGGCGATCTTGAAGACGCTCAGCAGTTAGGAGCAAAAATATATCCGATTGGCAAGTGTTTTGAGATCGGTATTCCCACCTTGGTCCAAACCGTTCACGAAGCGGTTGAAAACCGTTTAGTCTATATCTCGCTGGACATAGACTCGGCAGACCCTGCTTTCGCCCCGGGCACTGGCACACCCGAAGTCGGGGGTTTCAGCAGCTACCAATTGTTGCAGATTGTTCGGGGATTGCGTGGTTTGAACCTGGTTGGCTTCGATTTAGTCGAAGTCAGTCCACCATACGATCACAGTGGGATCACTTCAATACTAGCAGCAAATCTCATTTTCGAGATGCTGTCAATCATTGCGTTGAATAGAGACACTGAAAAGAAGTAATCCTGGAATAGAAGAACTAACAAAGTCAGCTCGTCACGAATGTTACACCAACCAATCCCGTTCCCGAGTGTACTGACAATCCCGGCGTCAGCTCAGTGGTGATGATCTCCTGCGGGCAGTCAAGATTTTCACGTAGCAGGCTCTCAAATTCTCGCGCCTGGGGTAAGGCGTTCACATGGATAATCGCCATGCTATTAATTTCCTTGCCCTGACTGTCCGCTTGGGTAAGTTCGACAACCCGTGACCAAGATTTGCTCTGCGTACGGACACGCTCCAAGATATCCAATTTCCCTTCTTGGATGGTCAGGATCGGCTTGACGTTTAACAGGGATGCCATCCCTGCAGCGAGGTGTCCGACACGTCCACTCATCGCTAAATATTTCAGCGTCGATAGCGCGGCATAAAGCTTGACACGTTCCCCAACTTCTTTAGCGGCGTAAACGACCTCTTGAGGTGAGGCCCCGCTCCTGGCAGCTTCAGCTGCTGCAAGCACCATGAAACCTTGCCCCATTGATAGACTGCGCGTATCAACAATGGTGATATCACGATCAGGATCCATCTCGCGCGCAGCCATAGCTGAAGTATAAGTCGCGCTGACTTCCCCACTGACACAAAAACAAACTATTGCATCCGCACCATCCTCGAACGCTGCCCGGAAAGCTTCAGCGAACTGCCCTGGGGAGGGAGCAGCCGTCGTTGGGAGCTCCCCCTCGCGGTCAATCCTGCCAAACAGTTGGGCATCACCCAGATCGTACACAGCCTGGTATGATTCATCACCAAAGTGGATCAAGATGGGGACTTGACGAATATTCAGCTCTTTGGTGATGTCAAGTGGAATACTGCAATCGGTATCGGATACTATGGCGGTCGTCATTCGTGGTCACCTCCGGACGGGATGGTGGATCAAGCAGGATACATCTCAAGCCGATAGCTGTACGGTTCCTATACACCTTAACACCACGCTTCACGATAGGTGACGCATAGGCCATAGACCACTAAGACAACCCGTAATGCCGCGGAATTAATCCCTCAACACACTTGCTGCGCCCAGGGCTGCCTTGATGCGCTCATCTGCGCGTGGATCAGGCCCAATATATAAATCACTGCTAGGATATCCGAGCTGGATAGATAAATGGGTGGTATCACCGTCCATCGGTGGCCAGAGAATGACTACCTCATCGGATGAGCGTGACATAAATGCAGCCATGATTTCTCCACGATAAACTTCCGTATCTCCAACGCAGGTCACGAATGGATAACCAGTTAGGTCCAGCCCTGCGATGCGCTCAGCCGCAGAGGGGTGCATAAGGATGTCATGATGAGACCAGCTATAAGTCAAGATGTCTCCCTGTCCGAGCAGCATTGATCCCAAAGCAGTGCACTTCTCAATGCTTATGCCTTCAAAAAAATATTCGGCAGGTAGGAGGTAGATCGCGAAATCTTCCACCTGATCAGTTATCGTGGGAGGGTTGGATTCCAAGCTTCTGCAGCCAACAGATGCAACTCCAAGGGTTGCGACAACAACCAGGATAGCCAATCCACTGGCAGCCCAATCCAAGATTTGTCTAACTTGAGTAGAACGCTTACCCAACCGGTATCGTTTGATCATTTTCATAAGAATCATCGCTTTCAATACACATTCCCATCCGATGTAGATTAACTAAATTGGTCAAGGAGTCGCAAACGAATAGGTAGTGATAGATAAATACCGGTCAATTAACCAGCCATTGCTTCTCTAATCCCAGCTTCGACTAACTCACGGGAAGGCATGCCCGATGCCCCATATTTCCTTCAAAAGAAACCGAAATTTGTTGCATTTCTCATGGCAGGATCGATATCTTGACCATTAATTTGCACCGTTGGACTTCCCAGGAATTGCAGCGCTTCAGCTTGTTCCAGATCACGGACTTCTATCATCTGCAGTTTCACATCCGCACCTAATTTTTCGATGACTTCGGATACTAAGGTAACGGTTGGTGGTGTAAATTCGCAGTTTAGGAGATATAGAATATGTACGTCTAATGTCATGTCGATTCATTTTCCTCGCAATAGCGTTGGTAAACCTTTCTGACCATAGTCTATCACCATTATGTGCAGCTTACCGCTCCTCAGTACATCTGTGGGATCAGCATTAGCGTGAACAACAATTAATGATAATCAGTAAACTAGTTAACTTAGGGTGTATTAGTGAAAGGTGGAAAAACATGAACACACAACGGTTTAAACCAAATCCACGCTACTTATATAAGTTGTTCGTGGTGTACAGTGTGATCGCAGCACTGATATTGTTTGGGATCTTACTGCTTGGTGGTTTAATCAGCTTGGACGATGCACGCGTTGGGTTGGTTATCATCGCCATTATGCTACCGCTAAATTTCATCTGGTGGATCGTTGCGATGATCCTCGCCCCACCATATTTCCGCAGCCTAGAGTATGAGGTTCTGGATGATGAAGTCATCGTACGGGTAGGAATATTTACTCACTCAATCAAACATGTTCCCTAACGTACAGTGACCAAAATCACTGTCAAGCGGGATATCTTTGACCGCTGGTTCTTTAATCTGGGTTCGTTAAATATACAAACCGCGGGGATGAGCGGTCAATCTGGTGCCGAAGAACAATTGGTGGGGTTGGAGAATGTGCAAGAAATCTATGAGATGGTCGCTGCTGAACTGCGCCGGTTCCGCAGTGCAATGGCGCCAACTCAGGCAGAAAGCGAGGGCGATGTTGGAGGAGTTGATATAAATACTGCCCTGCTAGCGGAAGTCAAAGCGATCCATCAGCTACTGGACGAGCGCACCTAACAAACAAAAAACACATCTTACTTCAACCCGATTAATAAACTCACCCCCGCTGGGTATCGCGGGGGTGAACCCAATCTTGGCCAAAAAACGTATGATCCAGGTAGCGATCACACTCTCAATTGTTTAATGGCTGTAATGGTGGCAGGCGAAGGCAAAACCAAGGTCCAACAGCTCACTCTGTGGACAGGGACGTTCGGCTAAGACACCATAGGGCGCTTTCCCAACGATCCAGAGCACCTCAGTTCCTTCAAAGTTATCCTCAGCATCAAAAACCATCACATTTACCGAAGCACTATTACGTGATTTTCCATCACCATAATCAAAACAATGTGGCTCTCCACCAATTACATCACAGGTCCATCCGGCAGATTTCAAACGATCGATATCTGGTCCTTTCGCCCCCGCCAACGCAGTTACAGGGACAGTCAGCAGAACGAGTACCATCAGCAGTATAGCAAGTGACTTTTTCATTAGTTTTCTCCTTTGGCATAAGTAGAAATGTTGTTTTGATAACAATGTTCCCAGGATATCGCTTTGGGAGGTTTAGTAGAATGGCCAGATTGTCTATCTATATTAGACTAATCATATCATATTTATCGTTATTGTCAAGCTTTGGTACGATCTTTCCCATTTCCAAGAATGTTTATCGGCTGTAAACTCTCTGATTACCTGCGTAACCAACAAACCATTAAGCTTATGTATCCACACGCTTTGGTAGGGTGAATCAGAGGATTCCCTTGTAATGTATTAGTATAGGAATAGGAATAGATTATGGAGGTGAGCTAGCTGACTGTTTTTTTCAGCAAAGCTTTCCAGCGCGGGATATCAATCTCCCAGCATACGGAGATATTCGGCACCCCCAGGCAGCGCTGCGGTTCCCACACTGCGACATTACTGGTTTGGTAGCCGGCGACGTGCAGCTCATCTACTACCGTCATACCGCGAGTGTAGGTTCCTTCACACTCGATCGCCACGTAATGCTGGCTCTTGCGAGTGCATATCTGCGGTTCGAGTGCGATCGCCATGGCAACTGGGTCCGGAAGCCCAATACCTGGGTCACTCAACCACTCTTGATTTGTTCGCAGGGCGTGCGCATTGCAGTCAATGACAAAATGCGCTAACAGCGTATCAATCACATTTTTGTAGTAGTTCATCTCATCTGCAGATAGATTTGCTGCTCCACGACACAACTCCCAACCAACCATTTCCATTGGTAGTTCGGATCGAAAGACAATACTGGCGGCTTCCGGGTCACACCAGATGTTGTATTCGGCTGCAGGGGTGATATTGCCAACCGTGCAGGCTGCGCCGCCCATAACGATACAGCGGCTGACATTGGAGACGATGTCAGGGGCTTGAGATACAGCTAGTGCTATATTTGTCAGCGGCCCCAAGGTGACCAGCAGGACACCGGGATTAGCTCTAATCGTGTGGATCAAGGCTTCGACCGCGTGGCCCGCAGCAGGGGGACGCTGCGGTTTAGGGTAGCCGATATCTCCCAACCCATCCTGTCCGTGGAACCAGCGCGCATCATAGCGTTCCCGCACCAGTGGATGGTGAGCACCCTCGTAGACTGGCGTATCCTGCCCACATAATTCAACCACGAAGCGGGCATTCGTACTGCCCTGTTTTACACCCACATTGCCGGAGACGATCGTGATCGCCAGAACTTTGACATCCTCAGCTTGGAGCGCCATGATCAGCGCGACCGCGTCATCCGAAGCCGTATCAGTATCAATGATCATTTTACGGGTCATTGGCGTTCTCCTCAAAAGGAAGCAGGTTGAATGCTCATCTCAGGTACATGCGAGCTATCTTTTTGGGCAGATGGTATCGATATGGCAGGGGAACCTGCAAAAGATTATACCGAAAGAACGAACATCCAAGAATGGAAGATTATTCAGACCGGAGCGTGATTATCGATAGGGTTAGCCATAACAAGTGAATTGCCAGTCTGCCAGGTATTGCTTCCGGCGAAACATTCGATCCAAAAGGTTCTTTATATTAATTTAGCAGCAACAATGGAAAGCAGTCATGAATGTCGTGATCTGAACTGGTTTAAATAGATTGATGCAGTATGATAATCGAGGTCAAAATCTCTCATGGTGATACTATCTCCTGCCAGGTTCCCTCGGAAGCCGTTGAAGTGTAATTCCTGGTATCCTGCAGATCCGTCCTATCCTCACCGAGAACACCCAAAAGAAAAACCACATCGTTGATTTAATCGTATGTCATTGCGGCAAGAACCCTAGGTGCAGGGGCTTGGGCTGTATGAACGCTCTCCCACGAGTTCGTCTGGTTATCGAAAATCCATGTATTATCAAGGTAACCGTTGCCACCATCTCCTCCAAATATTAGCAGCTTTCCAGCCGTTGGAATAAACACAGCTTGATGCCAATACCTAGCCGGAGGTTTGTTTTTGAGCAATGTCGCCTGCCACGAATTTTGATGAAATTTATACTTCCAAATGTCGTCTCCATAACCTGCAGAGACGATATTACCGTTTTCGATGGTCGATTGATGCCCTCCCCAGAGGATGCATTGATAACTTTTCGGATCATAATCCATTGTGTAGCCATACATAATGGGGGACGACGATGCTGGTTCTATCCCAGTCCACATATTGGAATTCGGATCATCACTCCAGGTATCGCCACATAGGTCCCGCTGGTCTTCCTGTCAGTAGCCACCGAATAGAATCACTTCCTGGCTATGCTCATCGTAGACCATGCCTGTATCGCTTCTTGGCGGAGGACTGTACTCAGGAGATCGTTCCTGACAATGATTATCTGAGATGGCAAAGACCCAAGCATCACCGAGACGGTCCTTCTTAACCAGCCCCCCAAATAAGATGATCTGATGATTGGCCGAATCATATACCATTCCTGGATTCATGTGCGGCTCAGGTGGATCAGAATTCTTGATCGACATCCAAGTGTGTGTAGCAGCATCCAGAACCCACAAGTCATTGAAATATTTTCCCCCAAAGAATCCATGTGCCCTACCACCAAATAAGATTCCCTGTGCTTCGAGCGGGTTAAAAACCATACAAGCACCGTACCTTGGTGATGGGACTGGTGTTTGTAGCTGGCAGCTTGCAAACAAAAGCGAAACCAGCAATGTGAGTATTAATAGTTCAAAGCGGATTCTCGTGTGGGTTGGTTTCGTAAACGTACCTCTGTTTCGGGTAAGCCTAATAGTTATAGGTAGCGATACCTTCTGGATCAAGCCGAACTTGTATTAACACCTGCCAACTTATTCGAATTGCATACTGCAATGGGTTTTCTAAAACATATTCATATGTACTTAGTATTACAAATGATTGCGACAAATCTCTTCTCCTCTCAATCGTGACCTCAGTAAATTATGGTCAACATAGATAACCTTGTCACATTTAATTTTCACAAGGCAGGTGCACTTGATGATATGCAATCCCGAGAACCACGCTGGATAAGTCAAGCTGACTTTGCATGGAGATGTCAGATGATACTGAAATGGTCATTCCATTCAGATCGTCGTAGATTGGTAAACTCCCCCAATGATGCAATATATACTTGACATTATGCAAATTATATGTTACTTTAAATATCAGATCTGAGGTAACGATGAACATACAATGAAAGATATCAAAGTAAAGAATAACATGAAGCTCGCCCGGGTAGCAAAGGACCTGACTCAACAGCAGTTAGCGGACCAGATTGGGGTAACCCGGCAAACCATTGGTCTGCTTGAGGCAGGCAGATACAACCCTACCATACAGTTATGCCTGCTGCTAGCTGAAGCCACAGGAAATCAAATCGGTGAGTTGTTTTGGATTGAAGGAGATCACCATGAATAAGTGGATCGTCGGCGATGAAAGAACCGAAAGGATCGGGGGCCAATTAGGGTTTATATTCCTGGCATTGACTTGGCTGGGGTTGTATTTGGCATTGATATACCAGCGATATAATGAGCATCTAGCACCCGTTTACTACAACGACGTGGCCTTGATCTTGATCCTCTCTGTGCTGGGGTACTGGGGAGCACGGTTATTCTTTGGGGGCATTCTGCCATTTCCATCGATTTGGCAAGTGATTGCGATTTACCTGGCCATGGTGGCAATCATTGCGATTCCACACACTTTTATACACGGATGGCCCCAGAGCGGTGAATGGCTGGGGAGACTGGCACCCACCCTGGGCGGACCTGCGGTGCTGATTGGTGGATATTTACTGCTGGCACTCCTTGGTAAGAAATATATTGAAAACCGCATGTCCCAGGTAGATAGTGGATGAAGTAAAATCGCGAACATGAAGCAGTCACAGAGTCAAAATAATATTAAATCTTATTCGATTTTGCCGGTTTTTCTGGGGCTGGGTATTGGGTTGGGAGCATTGATCGGTAACATCGGTGTAGGTCTCGCAATTGGAGCGGGGATTGGGACAGTGGCAGGTTTACTCGTCTGGTGGTGTTCAAAAAGCAGGCGAGATTGAATAAATAACGCTGACTAATTATCAAGATTGGATTCAAATATTAATTAAGGTACTTTTGTGCCTAGAGTCGGTTAAGGATCGAGCCGATATTATGAGCTACCCGATAGCCTCCGACGCATCTGAAGCCTTCAGCACTGATCAAGAACAGTAGTGCCCATAAAAGAAGAAAATCGACTAATACACAATTTCACTGAATTTCCCAATAACTCAATAATTTCTACTAAAAGAGCTGCTCCGGACATATGGAGCAGCTCCTGTTTACAGTCGGGGCGGGCGGATTTGAACCGCCGACCTCACGGACCCGAACCGTGCGCTCTAGCCGGGCTGAGCCACGCCCCGATCACACTGTCTTCTTGAACAATGCGGCGTGATTATAATCCAGCCCCAATCTTTCGGCAAGGTAACTAAGCATTGCTGGTAATTTTGGGTATATCGGTTGATTGGAGCTACAGCGGCAAGCGAAAGGAGAAATT
>JBFENN010000137.1:0-8247 GCA_041551115.1 Anaerolineales bacterium | reverse complement strand
CTGGAATCAGGTCTGGAGGACAGGCAATATAAGCACATCGCTGACCTGAGACATCGAGTTCGACTCCGTGAATGGTGCCTTCTCCAACCTGCATGCCAGCATGGTATCACGGATTAATTGATGCGACAACAGTCATAACGCCCTCCCCAAACAGCACTGAAATTGACGTCATACGGTATAATCCTTTCGCTAGTATTGTTCAGGAGGCTAAAATGAATTTTGTTGATGTACTTCGTGGTATTACTGCCGTTATGTGGCTGGCCGTAATTGGACTATTAATTCTTGTTGTGGTAAGGGCATCGCGGGGGAGAAAAGTGCGTGGCATGAGCATCGGGATACTTGTCATCGCGATCGCGGCGGTACTGCTAACCACGATCACTGCTGGTTTGGTATTTATTCAACCAGAAGAACGCGGTGTAGTGATCTCTGCACTTGAATCGAATGGGTATCGAGAAGAAGCTCTACAGCCAGGCTTGAACTGGATCATCCCCTACTTCGAGAGGGTAGAACTCTATGATATTTCCCGCCAAACATACACAATGTCCATTGCACCCTTGGAAGGACAGATGCAAGGCGACGATTCAGTTGCAGCGCGCACCTCAGATGGTCAAGAGATTATCCTGGACGCATCTGTAATCTACGCGATCGATCCAGATCAAGTCGTCCCCCTCCATATTATCTGGCAGAAACGCTATACGGAAGAGCTCGTAAGACCTGTCTCCCGAGGTATTATGCGAGATGCTGTATCTAAATACGGCGTTTCAGAGGTTTACAGCTCAAAGCGTGATGAAATGACTCAAGGGATCAAAGAACAGATGACGATCAAGCTTGATGAAAACGGGCTTAATTTGATAGATTTTGTCCTGCGCAATATCACATTCTCGCCCGAATATGCTGCCTCGGTAGAACAAAAGCAGATCGCCGAGCAGCAAGCACAGCAAGCGCGTTTCGTCGTCGAACAACGCAAGCAAGAAGCTGAACAAGCCCGCCAAGTAGCGGAAGGTAGAGCCGATGCTGTCGTTATTGATGCCGAAGGGCGGGCAAAAGCCCGGATTATCGAAGCTGAAGCAGAGGCGGAAGCACTAAACGTCATTGCCATTGCGCTGAACGCAAGCTCAGACTTATTGACATACCAATATATAAGCAAACTGTCCCCAAGCATTCAGACAATGTTGCTGCCTAGCGGGAATCCCTTATACCTGCCAGTTCCTAACCTAACAACCCCCACGCAATCTGCACCTTTTCTCCCAACGCCTACGCAGCTGCCCGAACCTACACCAACGGAATAGCGATTGCAGGCAGCTGGTAAAAGAGCCAGAACAGGAACAGCATGACATTGCAACAATCATTTACGTGCTATGGATAGAGAAAAACCATCCGGCAAGCAAATCCGCTTGACCAGCCTCTCTACCTGTGCCGGTTGAGCATCGAAGTTAAGCGCCGAGTCGCTGGCGCAGGTGCTGCGCCCAATCGCAGAAGTTTTCAATCCACAGGACTATCCCAACTTATTGGTCGGCTTGAATGATGCGGATGATGCTGCGGTTTGGAAGCTTTCAGATGAACAAGCCCTAGTCGCAACGACTGATTTTTTTACACCAGTCGTCGATAACCCCTATGATTATGGGGCTATTGCTGCTGCCAATGCCCTATCTGATGTCTATGCAATGGGCGGTAAGCCATTCTTGGCATTAAACGTCGCAGCATTACCTCCCGATCTGCCAACCAAGATGCTCAGCGAGATCTTACGGGGAGGTGCTGAAAAAGCTCGCGAGGCTGGGGTTGTGATTGCGGGTGGCCACACCATCCAAGACGCGGAACCTAAATTCGGTCTCATTGTCCTGGGATTTGTCAACCCCACAAGAATGATCACAAAGAATGGAGCCGTTCCAGGCGATAAGCTCGTGCTCAGCAAACCCTTGGGTTTCGGAGTGACAACCACTGCTCTCAAACAGGGCAAGGCGAGTGATGAGGATGTCGCCGAAGTGGTGCGTTGGATGAAAGTGTTGAATAAGAGCGCTTCTGAACTGGCAAAAGCACATGGCGTGCGGAGCGGGACTGACATCACCGGATTCAGTCTTCTGGGCCACGCCTGGGAAGTAGCTCAAGCCTCTAACGTTGGTTTACGGATTAACTTTAACAAGGTCCCTTTTACCCAAGGATCTAAGGAATACGCGAAGCAGTATCTCTTCCCAGGTGGATCGTCTGATAACCGGCTCTTCTACGGTAAGCACGTCCGCTTCGACCCCCGTATTGATGAATCCGCTCAGTTATCGCTATTCGATTCCCAGACGAGCGGTGGTCTGCTTTTAGCTGTACCGGAAGAGAATGTGGCGGCGTTATTTGAGCATGCTGAAAGAGAGAACCAACCGCTTTGGCTGATCGGCGATGTACTCCAAGGGGATCATATTGAAGTCGTGATTACATAAAGAGGAAGCTGAGTTTCTTACAACGATCTAATAATACCAAATATAGCGCCGTGATATAATCACGGCGTTGTGATTTAATGGAAATTCATCGACAACTAACAAACTTGGCAACAGGAGAATCAATCAGATGTTAATCAGCAAAGCATTGGAACAAGCAATTAACAATCAAATCGGACAAGAATTTGGCGCAAGCTTACAGTACGTGAACATCGCAACATATTTCGATTCTGACGACCTGCCAAATCTCGCAGCTTTCTTTTATCGACAAGCCGAAGAAGAGAACATGCATGCGATGAAATTTGTGCGTTATCTGGTTGACGCTGGTGCAGAGGTGCGTATTCCTGCTGTAGACAAACCTAAATACGCTTTTTCTACAGCCGTTGAAGCTGGTGAAGCAGCCCTCGCATGGGAAAAAGAAGTCACGAACCAAATAAATGGATTAATGGATCAAGCGATAAAAGACAATGACCATATCTCCCAGGATTTCTTGCGCTGGTTCGTCACCGAACAGTTGGAAGAAATTTCTACTATGGAAACCTTAATCAGCATCTTGAATAGATCTAAAGATAACATGTTATTTGCGGATGATTACTTAAACCGCAATCCAATCGTTGATGCATCTGAGGACAGCACAGCAGCATAATCGTAAATATAGATTTGGAATTTCCTTAAAGCATCAGGGCGCCTCAACAATCAAGGCGCCCTTTATTTTTCTCGCACAGCTAGCTTACACATCGACGATATGTTTGATCTCTGGGAAGAATTGACGGACAGTTCCTTCGACCCAGCCATGTAAAGTATTCTCGGATAACGGACACCCGAGACAAGCGCCCCCCAAGTGCACTTTTAACGTATCCCCTTCCAAGGCAACCATCTCGACCGATCCCCCGTGATATTGCTCAATATAAGCGCTTAGCTGCTCCAATAAAGCCTGCAACCGCTCCCCCAAATCAGCATCCAAATTAGGGTTCGTTTGGTTCATTATTAAATCTCCTTGACGCGTGCCGAACCATTCAGAAAACCTTGTTTCAACAAATCTACTACATGGTCGTGTGTATCGTCAAGTCTATCTGCAATCACTTCGGCCAACCGTTCAAGGATAAGTATACCAGTTTCTGGATTCTCATTATATAGGCTGCGAAGGTCACGCCCGCTTACGCGCAACATTTGCGTATACCCAGTACAAACAGCAGCTGAAGTATAGCGAGGGTTTCCGAGAGCCGCAGACCAGCCTACAATTCCGCCGGCTTTGATCCGCGCCACCAGTATCTCTTCACCATCCTCTGGTTTATAACGGACAACTACTTCTCCGACGATAATCAGGTAAAGGCGTTCAGCAGGATCACCTTGCTCAAAAAGTATTGTGTCGGCATAACAATCACAAGGAATGAAGATTTGCTGAAGTAACGCCATCTGTTCTAGCGTAAAATCAGCAAAAAAAGGCAGCTGTTCGTAATAATCACCAGTCATAATCAACTCCCCTTTGCGGGGTAATTAGAATGTAACCATTGCTGGTGATTTTTTATAGTGGCAAACATCCTCATTGGAATGATAAATATCACCTGCCCAAGGACATTTGTCGCAGCAAATTTCACATTCCTTTGGGAAAGTTAAGAACGAACACATTAAATACAGTGGCGATACTTTTGCTATCCTTGTAGGTCATACTGATCTTGTTAAAAGTAAGAACCCTCGCTGCTCTTGCGAGGGTCCTGATGTTACATCTTTTTTCAGTTAGGTGATGTGTTAAATTGGCTACCTGATATCACTGGATGAAGCAGGCTACACCTCAACTGGGCTCGCCTCTTCAACGAGCTCTTCAGCTTCTACCTTTTTGAATACCAGCTGATCTCCTTCAGGGTCAACATCAACCAGGATAGAATCACCTGCCGAAAACTCACCGCTCAGCAAGCTGATAGATAATGGGCTTTCTAAATGCTTCTGAATCGCCCGGTGCAGAGGACGTGCACCAAAATCAGGATCATAACCAATCTCCGCCAACCAATCGCGCGCTTCCGGTGACAATGTCACGTTCAAGTCGTGATCGCTTAATTGTTCCTCGACCTCTTTCATTTGTAGATCAACAATCTCACGCATTTGTTCGCGGGACAGCGCCGAAAAGGTGATAATTTCATCAATGCGATTCAGGAATTCTGGACGGAACGTGCTCTTCAACGCTTTTTCGATCTTCTCGTGTGATGCCCGTATCTCTTCATCGCTGATGCTAGGTAAAAACCCAAGGGTGCCCGCCTTTTTGATAAACTCGGTCCCCAAATTGCTGGTCATGATTAAGACTACATTTCGGAAATCGACAACACGACCTTGTCCATCGGTTAAACGCCCATCATCCAGGATCTGCAGCAGTGAATTCCAGACCTCTGGATGGGCTTTCTCGATCTCATCGAACAAGATCACCCGATAAGGGCGGCGTCGGACTGCTTCTGTTAGCTGTCCACCCTCTTCATAACCAACATAACCTGGAGGAGCACCGAAAAGACGGGATACCGTGTGCTGCTCGCGGTACTCGCTCATATCGATCCGCACTAAAGCTTCCTGGTCGTCAAACATAAACTCCGCCAAAGCCTTGGCGAGTTCAGTTTTACCGACGCCCGATGGACCAATAAATATGAATGAACCGATTGGGCGGCGAGGATTTTTCAGTCCCGATCGTGCACGGCGGATTGCATCCGAGATTGCCAAAATCGCCTCATCCTGCCCGACAATGTTCTCGTGAAGACGATTCTCCATATTCAGCAGCTTTTCTGATTCTGTCTCCATCATTTGGGTAACAGGAATACCTGTCCATTGGGCAACAACCTCGGCGATATCATTAACATCCACAACTTCATCTAATTCGTGTTCCTGCTCCCATTTATCGCGTCCAGTGTTGAATTGCTCCTCTACCCTTAATCGTTCGGTTTTTTTGTCAGCAGCACGCTCATAATCGCGCTCTAAACCCGCCTGCTCCTCTTCAGCAGCCAAGCGTTCAATTTCACTCTTTAGTTCTTTTAACTCTGGCGGCAAGGAATACAATGCGACCCTGAGTTTGGCTGCAGCTTCATCCATCAAATCTATCGCTTTATCAGGTAGGTGACGATCTGTTACATAGCGAGAGGACAGCTTCGCAGCTGCAACCAGGGCTTCATCAGAGAAGCTCACCTTGTGATGTGCTTCATAGCGGTCCCGCAATCCTCCTAACATCTCGATTGTGTCATCAACGCTGGGCTCTTCAACATAGACCGGTGCGAAACGACGTTCTAGCGCCGCATCTTTTTCAATATGCTTATGGTATTCATCGAGGGTAGTTGCACCAATACACTGCAACTCACCGCGAGACAGGGCGGGTTTTAACATATTCGAGGCATCCATAGCCCCTTGAGCAGCACCAGCACCCACAACGGTATGCAGTTCATCAATAAACAGGATAATCTCACCATCTGAACGCTGAACCTCTTCGATTGAAGCTTTCAGCCGTTCCTCAAACTCACCGCGGAAACGCGATCCGGCAATCATTGCACCTAAATCCAGCGCGATGACTTTCTTACCCATCAGTATTTCGGGTACATCGTTGGTTGCAATTTTCTGCGCTAGTCCTTCGACAATCGCGGTTTTACCAACACCCGCTTCGCCTATTAGGACAGGGTTGTTTTTAGTCCGCCGAGATAGTAGCTGGATCACACGCAGAATTTCCCCATCACGCCCAATCACCGGATCCAATTTACCCTCACGTGCTTGTTGAGCTAGATCACGAGAATATTTCTCTAGCGTTTTATAGCGGGTTTCCGCTTGCGGGTCGGTTACTCGCTGACCGCCGCGCAGGTTTTGGATAGCTTCGTATACACGTTCGCGAGTAACCCCAGCCCCTTCTAATAAGCGGGCGGCTGGTGTGCTGCGCTCATTTAGAATTGCCAAAAATATGTGCTCAGTCGATATATATTCATCTTTAAGCCGGTTGGCTTCTTCGTTTGCCAGATCAATGATGCGCTTTACCCTAGGTGTGATGAAGATCTGCCCAGCACCGCCACCGAATATATTCGCCTTGGGGCTGGTTCGTAATATGTAGTCAAGCCGCTCTGATAAGGCATCTGCATCGACATTCAACTGCTCTAGTATTTGAGGGACAACTCCTTGGGGTTGTTCGATTAATGCAAGCAAGATATGTTCAGTATCAATCTGGTTATGACCATATCGCTGAATAATCTCCGCTGCACGTTGAGCCGCTTCTTGTGCCCGTTCGGTGAAACGATCGAATCGCATCATGATAATTTTTCCTTCTTTCGCCGACAAGCTTTTCTTGGGCGATATACTGCCTGGTTTATCGTGATAGAAGAAAAACCGGCTTGCTGTCTGTCACGAGTAGGTCGGTACAATCAAATTTGTTGAATTTTGAATGACATCATGAGAAATTATAACATTCTACCCATTATGATAGCCCCAGCAGCGTATTAGATATATATATGAATCGGGTCCAACCCTGCAAATGTGATGCCAAGTGATTGAGAAACATGCATGATAGGCTGAAATCGCACACCAAATAGGGAACAATCCACCAAATCTAGACGTCTACTTGGTGTATGATATAAACCCGGATACATCCAGGGATGCACAACTATAATCTATTGGGTACGACCAGTAAGGCACATAAATAATCAAATTCTCTACCTATTGGAGGAAAAAATGCAGAAAAAATTTGTCCCCATAATCGTATTCGTACTTATTGCCATCATGATCACGGCATGTGGTCCACAAGTACAGGCTGCCCAAGGCAATCCAGTCAGCGAAAGTGAAAAACGCACACTAAGTGTAAACGGTACGGGGCGTATTTTCTTATCCCCAGATATCGGTTATATTGCCATCGGCGTGCATACTGAAAATGATGATGCGGCTGAAGCTGTGGACGACAATAATGCCCAATCTCAACGAGTTGCCGCCGCGCTGGATGGTTACAATATTCCACCCGAAGATATCCAAACCCAGAATTTCAGCATCTATCCTCAGCAACAATACAATAATGATGGTGAGCCAACCGGTACAACCTACATCGTAGATAATACTGTCTTCGTCACTATCCGGGATTTGGATCAGATTGGCGAGATTCTAAATTCCGTCATCGACGCAGGAGCCAACTCTATAAACAATATTCAATTCGATATCGCTGACAAAGATACTGCTGCGACCGAAGCTAGGCAAGCTGCAATAGATAATGCCGAAAGCCAGGCTATAGCTCTAGCCGAAGCTGCGGGTGTAACTCTCGGGGAGATCCAAAATATCAACTCGTTCAGCCCTGGCTATCCAGTACCATTCATGGATGGGCGCGGCGGCGGTATGATGGCGGTTGAATCGGCTGTGCCAGTCTCTCCTGGGCAGATGACGATCACTGCTGAAGTAAATATCGTCTATGAGATTGAATAAGAGATCAGTTCTATTCATACGTAAATTCCTAGATATCCCAAATTTTTTTCATTCAAAACCGACAATCAAGAATCCCTGGGAATACTTCCAGGGTTCTTGTTTTTAACAAGTAGCTATCCTAGAATAATCCTGAACTCGTTCGACTTAAAGCATCGATTCAATAAATCAAAGTACCGGGATGATCCATGGTATAACTATCTCCCGTGAACGAAAGTTTTCTTTTTCACCCTGAACGCCGCATTGGACTCGTATTTAACCTGATTGGTGCTTGTATACTACTAGTTGTTGCTGCCTGGGGGATATGGCAGGCATTCCAGGCACAAGTGGGATTTGACTTCATTCTTTACACACTGGTAGCTTTAATCACGCTCCTGTTATTTCCATTCATGGTGTATCGATTCATGGCATT
>JBFENN010000136.1:0-8321 GCA_041551115.1 Anaerolineales bacterium | reverse complement strand
TTAGATCAATTGATTCAAGTTAAATAATTTTCAATTCTGGCGGTATCCACCTGAGATGCAGTAATAAAAGGGCCCAGCCATCTTGGGGCTGCCAATGCGATACAAATGCCAAGCACAGCTTAATTGGTTGAGATTCTCCCCCCAAGTAACAGCTAGCGCTTGAACACAACTCCCTAGGCTGAAAATGTATTTATGTGCTAGTTTACCTATTATTCTCGGCCATGGCAAGCTTTAACCTTCTTTCCGCTTCCACATGGGCATGGATCGTTTGGGTCAGTAGTCGCTACCGCTTTTAGAAATGCACTTTCTTCATTCACCAGGATTTCCATTACTTCATCTGCGTAGCGTCCCTGGCGTATCAGAGCTGCCATCAAGCGCATCGGATAGTCAATATGGGTAAAAAAAGCTTTATAACCAGCACACAAGTAATTTAATCCTCTCTCTCCATCTGGTGTCCGGATGAAACGGTTCCGTGGACAGCCCCCATGGCATGCAAACCGGACTGGACATTCCTGGCAGTAGCGCGGTAAGGTATCGCGTTTGTCAGCACCAAATTTGCGCTGTTGCTCAGAGGCAACCATACTGAGCATGTGTTTTTCCTGGATGTTGCCAAGGAGATACTTGGGTTCGACAAAGTGATCACAGGAATAGAGGTCGCCGTTGTGTTCCAGCGCCAGGGCGTCTCCGCAAATCTCGCGATGTATGCAGACCGAGGCACCCGTCCCAACCCAAGAACCGAGCGCTGACTCGAAGGTTTGGATGTAGATCTGCCCCACGTCTTTGCGAACCCATTCATCAAATATCGCGCTAAGGAATTCACCCCACTGTTCGGCTTTGACCGAGCGTTTCGTTACCAAGCTGCCAGTCAAAGTATAGAGCGGACGCTTTGAGCTTTTCGCCACCGGCAATCCTTCAATTCCGTATGAAGTTGGTAGATTCTGATCTCCCCAGCCGAGGTTGGCAACAGGAAGCAGAGCGCGTGTGGTGTGTTCTATGATGGGAATGAATTGGATAAAATTGGTCCTGACCTCGTCACGGAAGAAGCGGTAAACCTCTAAAGGGAAATCGGCATTGCTAGCATGGACAGTACAAAGGATGTTGAACTCGACCTTGTGCTGTTGCAGCAGGCGAGTAGCGGCCATGACTTGGCCGAAGGTACCTTCACCACGCTTGTCGACTCGATAAGCATCGTGCATTTGTTTCGGCCCGTCTAAAGACAACCCGACTAGAAAATTATGCTGCTTAAAGAAGGCGCACCAATCATCATCTAACTTGGTGCCGTTGGTCTGGATGGTGTGCTCGACAGTCACACCACTACGAATGTGTTTCTGCACCAACTGCATGGCGCGTTCGAAGAACTCAAGCCCCATTAAAGTGGGTTCCCCGCCTTGCCAGGCGATGGTTACCTGGGGTGCTTGCTGTGACTCGATGATCTGTTGGATGTAAGCTTCGAGTACAACATCCTGCATCCGGAAAGGGCTGCCCGGGTAAAGAGCCTCCTTTGAGAGGAAGAAACAATACTCACAGTCCAAATTGCAGATAGCGCCAGTCGGCTTGGCCATTACATGGAAGTAGGATGGGGCATTTGCTGGCCGGGGGGATGGATTGGTAAGGGTGTCTATACCTGTCACG
Source organism: Anaerolineales bacterium (assembly GCA_041551115.1). Lineage (GTDB taxonomy): Bacteria > Chloroflexota > Anaerolineae > Anaerolineales > UBA4823 > DAOVXM01. Next base: position 6,689 of record JBFENN010000136.1, on the reverse strand, counting down.
ATGGATTTTTCCTCATTGGTAAGCAAATTGTCAGTGCCAGATTGTGATCGTGCAAGAGGTAGATATCTATTTGACTATACTTAGATAAGTATGGAACTGTGAGTCTGGATATTACCGCTTAGGTTAAGGTGTTTTTTGCTGAATACACCTATATTGCGTACTGCATAGGGATGTTGACTTGGTGTTCGTCTTTATTATTATTTCGACTCATCTATAGGCCACCTACGCCTACGTTCAGGCGTAGGTGGCTTTGTCTGCCGACTACTTGAATATCAAGATTAAGCTACCGAGGTTATTTGTCATGGAGTGGGAGTTGCAGTTGCCTCTGGTGTGGCATCCTCAGTAGCCGTCACTTCGGGAGTGGGTGTGTCCGTGACTTCTGGTGTTAAGGTTTCGGTTGCTGACTCGGTTGGAGTTACCACTGGAGGAGCGGATACAACCGGGACATTGTCAGTATTCTCGGTTGCGCAGTAGTTGTCGTTTACCCAACCCCGTCCGGATGGGGATAAGCTCGTCGGAACCACAACTTGCCACCATTGACCGTCCGCGCTGACGCCAACTACCTCAAAGGTGGTGCCAGCCGAGACCACACCGTAAGCGTAGTACTCGGTACTGGGTCCACTACGCACATTCAACGCATCGGTTGTCGTAGCAGTGGGTACGCTACCTCCGGGTAAGGAGCTATCGATAAAAGTACCGCCGCTGACGAATCCTATCGTCCCAGCATTATCCTTCAATCCAAAGACGAGACCGCCGGACTCAAAGCTGTAGGTAACTGCACTGCTGAGCAACGCAGTAAATTGAGTTGAGAGTGAGGCCTCCCCACACTCGACCAGAGATGCTTGCCCGAGTGAGATGGAAATCTGATTGCCATTGAGGGTGTAAGAACCGTTGCCGTTATTACAGTCAGCTCTATACAGCAGTTCACCGCCGGGTTTGAATACCAGATTGTAAAACTCAGGATCCGCAATCACTGATTGGGAAGCTGGATCCGTTTGCGTTAGTGTAGTCCAAAGCCACCTGATATTTGTGAGTGGGTTGCTGGGCTGAGGTGCTTCTGGCTCGGGGCCATATTGCAGAGATATGATCATTGCATCCAATGCGGTGAGGTCTGGAATCCATTCCGCGGTGCTGAGGGTGTTAAGCTGGCCGGTTTTGGCTTCGAGATATGCCTCATAATCTGCTTCCATTTGCTGCAACTCCTCTTCTGCAATTTCCTCGGACGCAGCTAATGCTGCAGTGGTGACTGGGTTGAAGAAAGTGATCAGGTATTCGCCATCGCTGCTGAAGCCCTGAAAAGTATAGTACAAGGGTGGATTGTCGCGGGTGACAGGATTAGGACCCTGCGAGAAGCGGGTAACAAACCGGACCCCTTCACCCTCATTTATCGTTAGATATTTAGTTTGTACTTGGATGTCAGGCACGCCCATAGATTCTTCGTAAGGCAGAATAGGTAGTCCAGAGGTTGGTACAGGTTCCGGTTTCGTTTCAAGCAGTGCTTTCAAGGCCTGCACACTCTCGGCAACACTTTCGTTGCCATTGGCTTGCCACATGGCTACATATTCAGCGACGGGGACAACGTATACGATCGGATCACCTGGTTGTCGTTCCTGGGTCTCGAGCGGATCGAAGTAGACTTGGATGTTATCGGGCAGTCCGGTGGGGGTAGGGGGCATTGACTCATCATAGGCTGTGGCCAGGACACACTCGGCTATGTAATCTTCATACAAGTCCTGGGTATCAATGGTGACGGTTTTTGGATCTATTACCGCGTCGCAGGCGCGTGCAGTTGGTGTGGGGATAACTTCCGCAGGACCAGCATTTGTTAACTGCATCTGACCAGCGTTATCTTGCAGACCGAGGACCATCTGATCACCAAGCATACTAAAGGTAGCCACGCTCCCTAACAGGTCCAGGTATTGGTTGTAAAGCGACTCCTCACCGCATTCAGCCATGGTTGTTGGACCTGGGATTAATGTAATAAAGCTGCCCTCAGCCTGGTAGCTACCGCCGAGCATGTTGCAGTCAGCTTGAGCGCTGAATGTGTTATCGGAACGCAGGGTAATTGTGTAGTTCTCTGGATTCGGTACCACGGACTGGTTAGCGGGTTCAGTCTCGATTAAACTGGTCCACTGCCAGATGATGTCCTGAACCACCTCTATAGCGACGGGTTCGACCATTGGTTGGGGCTCAACGATTTCCTGAGGAGTATTAGTAGGTGCCTGTGTGATTTCTGGTACGGCAGTTTCTGCACCGCCACATGCCGCGAGAAGCAGCACCACAAGCATAATCGGGATGAGCAGGTATTTTTTGTCCATTTTATTGTCCTTTGCTGATCTAAAAGTCTCAACAATCATTTTGGGTTGCGCAATTATTTCAGCTAAAATTGGGCTCGACATTAATTTTCTGGGGGCTGATTTCACTAGCTATTTGCTAAGGCGATCATTCAGTCACCCTTCAAAACCTTGATTATAGCAGATATATCAGACGAAACTAGTAAAAATTATTTCGTTTATATATTAGTCAGATGAGTTGTGTCTTACTTATACATTTATTAATCGGTCCCAGGGATTAAGATATGATTATGGAAGTTGACCACTGACTGCTTAACTATTAACAAATGTGTGACAATGAGCAACTGATCGTTGCGACTTATGCTGGATTGATAAATGCCATATCCAGAATATTATGTATAGCTGTATCAATATTGATAATAAGTTGGGATCTCACATGAGCGAGAGAATTTCGGAGCTGGTCTTACACCCATTGCGGATGCGCATCATCATGGCTATCGCTGGTCGGCAAATGACCACGCTACAGCTTGCTGAAGCGTTGGGCGATATACCTATGGCTACCATATATCGTATTGTCAAAAGCTTCAGTTATGGTGGAATTCTTACTGTTGTTGCCCATAACCGTGCACGGGGTGCGGTGGAGAAAGTTTACGCCCTTGGACCGAGCGGTGGAATTGTGCCGCCGGATGAGATGGCCAATCTGGATAAAGAGCAGCATATGCGCTACTTCACGACGTTCGTGGTGACGCTGCTGGAAGATTTTGCATGCTATCTTGATGGTACGGCTGCGGTGGATCCGATGGCTGACGGGATTGGCTATCATAAGGTGCCTTTGGAGCTGAGTGACTTGGAGTTGATTGAGATGGCCAAGGAGGTGAATAAAGCACTTTTAGCTTTTCAGGGGAACGATCCCAGTCCACAGCGTCGCCGCAGGTTATTTGCTACTGTTTTGATCCCTCCAGCCTGAAATGGATCCCGGGACATTGGCAAACTATCTCAATCTGCGAAATTGTACTCCACCAGCTAAGTGAATCCTTATTACACAGTGAACTAAAATATATACGCACAAACAACCACAATTTGTAAACAATACGATTAGAATGTACCAGTCAAAACGCGCAATCGAGACTTGTGAAGGCTGGATTTGCGCATATACTTGCTTCACCAAGCAGAAAGCGAAAAAATCATGAACCAAACATCTCAACAAGCTACTATTTCGTCTATCAATTGGCGTCAAGTGAGTACTTTCCTTGGCTTAACGTTCCTCCTCACAGCCCTGATCGACCTGGTTTTGTGGCAGTGGGCGGGATTCGGGGCAGGGGCTTCCACACTGCTGCTTTTACAGCTCCAGATGCTGATCCCGGCATTTTCCGCCATTCTTCTGGGTCTATTCTTCTTCAAAGACAGTCCAGTATATTTCCGCACCTATGGAGAGCGACCAAGGTGGTTCTTCTACCTTTATATCCTATTTACTTTGGCGTACATCGTGTTAGCGGTGTTATCAGTAGTTATACCTGAGCAAACTGTAACCATCAGCACAGTCAGCGGCGCACTCAACATCTTGGTTCTTATGCTGTTAGTCGTCATTCGGGTGCTCAGCGGGCAGGAGGCTTTTACCAAAGCCGGTCTGCGAGGGGGCAGGGTTTTAGAGTGGCTTCTGTGGGGTGCAGCATTCGTTTTATTTTATGCACTGCAGGCTGCTCTAAACGCACTGTTTGGACTGGGTGAGCGAGTAAATGTACCTGAGGTCATGGGGAGCTTGGGAGTTCAAACAGGGAGTATGTCACCTGAGGTTTTCATGTTGGTTATGACTCTACAGACCATACTGGTCGGGGCGTTCTTAGGGATTATTATGGGCTTTGGAGAGGAATATGGTTGGCGCGGCTTCCTGCAAAGCCAACTAATCAAATTGGGAAAGAAGCGCGGTGTACTGCTGGTAGGTCTGATCTGGGGCGCCTGGCACTATCCCGTGATCTGGATGGGGCACAACTACCCTGGTCAGCCGTTGTGGGGCACACTGCTGATGACCATTTACACTGTATTATTAGGTTTCGTGCTCGGACACGTTATGCTTAAAACCGGCAGTGTTTGGCTGGTAGCCTTCCTGCACGCGCTCAACAACCAGACGATCTCTTTCTTCACGATAATGGTTTTCCGGGCAAGTGATCCGGTACTATCATTCAATACTGGAGTGTATGGTTTGCTGACGATGATACCGGTAGTCTACCTGCTGCTGCGCAATCCGGTTTGGAAAGATGATCATTTCACCCCGTCGACTGACATAACTGGCGAAATAGCATAACTTTACAATCATCATTGAACTAGTTAGCCGTACACATCTAGGTTTTCTGCTGGAGTATATGGACATAGTTCGTCTGCGAAAAGTAACATCCGGCTTGGATACCGAAGAGCAATCATGGACTGGATTTCATTGATTACTTGATGCTTTGGTGCGCTTGGGGATACAAAAATACAGCAAGCAATCTGGAAGAGAGATTAGATAATCAACCTGAATAGTTGTGGTTTTCTATTTCATCATCAACAAAGCATCCACTTTGAAAAGAATGAATCGATGAGATACAGGTCGCTGCTTATGGTGTGATGGTAGCTGTTATTGGTAAAACCGGTGTAAGGGTTGGGCTAGTTGTTGGGGCGGGTGTCACAGATGGATTGGGGGATGCTGTGGAAGTTTCTGTGGCGGTTGGTGTCAGCGTAACTAAGTAAACTTGCGCGATCCAGCCGATGCGGCCTTCTTCATCCCTTACCTCGACCCAAACGATTCCATCAACAATTTCATAGCGGTACAACACTGTAAGAAGCTGTAAGCTCCGGATCCGGGCAATCTCAGGACCACCTGCCCATTGACGCAGTGAGAGACCTGGCAGCTGGGTGTTTTTCGCTTGGGCGGAATAAGGTGTTGTTGTAGACGTGGGAGTGAGGGTGGGCGTTGCCGTGCTTGTGCTCGTCAAAGTTGGGGTAATTGAAGGTCGCGTGGTGCGGGTTAATGTCGCTGTGGGACTTGGTCCTGGGGTAGAGGTCTTAGTGAGTGTTGGTGTGGGTGTCAGCGTGGGAGGAATGAGGGGGTCCAGTGCAGCTGCAAATACTTGATTTATCACCACTGCAACTGGTAGCTGCAACCGGTTAGCCAGCGCTTCTCGCAGGGCAACGCTATCTTCATAACGTAGCGGGCTTATTGTCCGCAGGACGAGAGAGATGTTTAGATGATCTCCTTCCCGGTCCACCTGCATTTCAAGTAGATCGGGATGCCCGAGGTTGGCTACTTCTTCACGAATAACTGACTCCACTTCCTTCTTCTCATTTGCATCTTTTACGAATTCATAGCTAAGATAGCTTAATGAGCCTAGCAATGCTACTGTTAAGAATCCCGAAATAAACAAACTGCGCGGTGCTTGTTTAGTTTTTGCAATCACACGCGGTGCAAAGCCCAACAAGAAAAAGACTGCTGTTGCTGCGAAGGCAATTGTAATGGCATTGGTTATGAACAAAAGCAATGCGCCCCCAGCAACCTCTGGGCGTCTCATTGCCAATGCGATGCCGATTGAACATACTGGCGGCATCAAAGCTGTAGCAATCACCACACCTGGTAGGGCAGCTGATATATTCGGCATGGCGAGAGCGAATGCTGCCGCGCTGCCTCCAGCTAACGCCACAACTAGATCAATCGGACCAGGCCGGGTGCGGGATAGCACTTCGCTGGGTATCTCTTCTAAGATGGTAAAAGGCAGCTGCAAGTTGCTCAAGGTGATCAAAATTGAGATAGCTACTGCAAGCACCGCCCCTAAGAACAACCCAACTAAACTATCACGCAACAATCGTTCATTACCGGTTATCGAAGCTAATCCAATACCGATAATCGGTGACATGAGTGGGGCTACCAGCATCGCGCCGATGATAATTGCTGGCGAGTTGACCAACAGACCCATTGTCGCAATAATGCTGGATAAAACTACCAGCAAGTAATAGCTAAAATCCGGCTTAGAAGCCTCGCCCAAGCGTATCTGGACTGTTGCCTGCCGTTCAAGCGTGACTGGCCGGCGGATACCCCGAATGAACAACCGGATTCTCTTCCGCAAGTTGACTCTAGGTGGCTGGTTGCTAGTGGTGTTTGGCATATTCCAATTACTGGTTTAGGTGTGTATCAGATTGGTAAGTACTTCTCTAAATATATGAGGTTACATCGGGCTGTACTTTTTATGGTGCGGTATTCGTTGTGTTCATATCCAGCATTGCTGTTGTGGGCATCAATTGCATGATCACATTTCTGCGAACCAGCACTGCTGCCCGAAAAATTTGGTTGTTATTAACCATGTGACCTGGTATATGCGAATAATGGAAATTTCTCTTACCAGTATTTGAGATATTTGCCATTTGGAT
>JBFENN010000135.1:0-8357 GCA_041551115.1 Anaerolineales bacterium | reverse complement strand
ATTAATACACATTCCTCTGGACTCCCATTGGATCAAGTCCCTTAACCACCTAACTCTCCGGTATCCCACCACCGCAGGTCGCCCCTTCCCCCGCCAGACAGGCATCCCCCTACACCCCACGCCTGGTGCTTTGGCTCCGGCAACTGCGTTCGGGGGGGCAAAAAACGCGCGGCCCCCTCCCTTGTGCGCTTTGCCCGCGCTCAGGCAGAGCGGTAGTTGTTGAAGGTCTTCTTGGGGGATTAGGGGCTCGCTCCTGCCGGTTTCTGCATGGTCTCTGCCTGCAGAAAGCTTGGCTCCGCTGCAGCCGGCTAGCGCCGCCGCCAGGCCTGCGGCGTGGTGAAAGACTCATTCCAGATCCCCCCCTCGGCGCTGCTTCGATGCCCCTTTCCAGCGCGTTGGCCAGGGGTGCGGCTAATTTGAAGGCCAGTGCATCTTTCCGATGTGATTCCCCGCGCGACTCCGTTAACAGCAGCGTTCCGTTTACTGCACATCCGGCTATAGGTACGTGTACGTATTCTGCACGTAGCTGCGTATCGGGGTCGGTTGCTCCTTCTCTGCATTGGGGGCGGCCTGTTTTTTCGAGACGGAACTAGGCAATGGGTATCTCCTCTTATTCGGAGATTTTATGATCCAATCGCCGGGGCCTCGATGACGATTTTCTCCAGGGCTGCCAGATTCTGGGCATGTTCCGATTCAAACAGCGTTGGGCAGTCGCTTAGTCTTTTCTGTGATAATGCTAGCTTGAGGGCAAAAATCCAACAGGTAGCTTCACCACACTCCTTGCAATTGGTTTGGGGCAGCAGCTTATAGACCGCCATTGGGGCCGGACGCTGGCGAGTCTTATATGATGGTGTGATCTCGGTACGTCGCTCCCAGGTGCGGTTTACCAGATTAACTAGTCCTTTAATTTCTATCTCGGCAGCTCCTCGATCTTCCGCGTTGCTGGTGGATATTTCATAGGCGTGGATAGCAATATTGTGCCCGCCTTTCTTCCACGTCAGGGCGTTGGCTTCTTTGTGGTAGACTGCGCCACGCAGTGTCGCATTGAGGTATGGTAGTACCTCAGATATATCGGCCCTCAAACGGGCGGTGGCAGCAAAGCGCTCCGCGCCTGGCTCACAGGGTGGGGTGAAAACTTCCATGTCGTAGTTTTCGATCAGCATCAGAAATCTCCAAATTACTCACTGATAATTCAATGCTTCAAAACAGCACAGGCGAAAATCATTCCTTTCCTAAAGCGATCAGCTCACGGATATGTAGCTCAAACTCGCCTAGTTTCAATGGTCCCTCTTCGCTGCTCGGATAGTCCTGGCGGTGAATGATCAGGTCTTGCCCACCCACCAGCAGAAGGGAAGGCACTCGGAATACTTTGTATTTGCTCCCCAGCTCCGGCTGCTCTTCAAAATTAATCCTGTAAACAGATATTCCTGAACGGTCTTCATCGGGCCACCTATCGATCTGAGTGTCGGCACTCTCCACCAAATTCTGCATGCATTCGCAAGGTTCATCGATGTTGAAGAACAGCAAGACCGGTTCGCCATTCAATTCAATTGACTGCTGGTTAACCGGAGCGCTTTGTAGCATATATTTAATCCCAAGAACGATCAGCAAAATACCAAGGAAACCCAGCCCGATGGCTTTACGTTTTTGTGGCGTCATGCGATCCATAGAAAATACAACCCTACCAGGATAATTATCACGCCGCTGGCTTTCTCAATGAGCTCAGACCAGCGGCCTAGACTTTGTAGACTTTTCAATGCGCCTGCAAAGGTTCCGGCCAGCACGACCGGAACACCGCGCCCCAGGGCATAGACAAACAACAGCGTCGCGCCGTAAGCCAGGGCACCTTTCGCCATTACATAAGTCAGGATGGCAGCCAGGACCGGTGTAGCACATTGAGAGGCCACCAGGCCTGAAACCAACCCCAGTGTCAGTGCACCGGGGATCCCCTTCCAGCCGATTTTCTCACGTAAACCGCCAAACCACGATGGCAGGTTGAATGGTATCGCACCGAGCATGTTCAGTCCGATGAAAAAACAGATACCCGCCACCAGGTAATACCACCAGCGCGTGGAAATACCGATAAGCCCGCCGATTAGAGCTGCGGCTACGCCCAGCAGCATAAAGGTGATCGCCAAGCCCAAGGCAAAAGCCAACGACAGCGTAAACGAGCACCGCCGAGTAATCTCCCGCGAGCCGCCCACGTATCCAACAATCAACGGGATGGTCGCCAAATTGCAGGGTCCCAGACTGGTGAGCAATCCACCCAAAAAGACCAGGGCATAAGCCAGGAAGGAGGCGGCTTGGATAGTAGTAATATCAAACTGCATGGTTATAGATCTCCTGTCAGCGTGGCCAGTGTTTGACGCAGGTGGGCTGCAGAGTGCCAGCTCTGCAAGCTCCACTGCCACACAACCGCCAACGGCACACACAGGCTAAATCTTGCACTGTTTACCCGGGTCCAGGCGCTGCAGCTGCTTTGAAATTAAACACCACGCCGCAGGTCGCCCCTTCCCCCGCTATATGGCGGGGATGGGCATATTATTTTTCTACCAACCTGTCATCGTGAGGACAGGCTTCAGCAGCAGTCGCGGCCATCTCGGGCGTGGAACTCACCTGCCGTCATAATAGCGCTTTTGAATCCTAAATGCCACGTTCACCAGACCAATCATGACCGGTACTTCAATCAACGGGCCGATTACTGCGGCAAAGGCCTGACCAGAGTTGATCCCGAAGACCGCTATGGCCACAGCGATGGCCAGCTCGAAATTGTTGCTGGCTGCGGTGAAGGCGATCGTGGTGGATTTGGAGTAGTCTGCGCCAATCTTATATCCCATCCAGAAGCTGACTAAAAACATAACAACAAAATAAATCACCAGTGGGATGGCTACCCGTACTACGACCTGTGGGATGGTGACGATCAGTTCACCCTTTAGGCTGAACATGACCACGATGGTGAACAGCAGCGCGATCAAAGTTAACGGACTGATGCGCGGGATAAACTGTGTTTCATACCACTCTTTCCCCTTGGATCGTATCAAGAGAAAGCGCGTTAAGAAGCCAGCTATAAAGGGGATGCCCAGGTAGATGAACACGCTCTTAGCGATCTCGCCGATTGTGATCTCAACCACCGCTCCTTGCATACCCAGCCAGCTGGGCAATAGGGTGATGAACACATAGGCATAGACGCTGTAAAAGAACACTTGGAAGACGCTGTTGAAGGCTACCAATCCTGCGGCGTATTCGGTGTCGCCCTTGGCCAAATCGTTCCACACGATCACCATAGCGATGCAGCGCGCTAGGCCGATCAAGATCAATCCAGCCATGAGCTCAGGATAATTGCGTAGGAAAACCACAGCTAGAATGAACATTAAGATCGGGCCTATCACCCAGTTCTGCAGTAACGATAGCCCGAGCACCTTCCAGTTGCGGAAGACATCGCCCAGTTCTTCGTAATGTACTTTGGCCAGCGGTGGGTACATCATCAGGATTAGACCAATGGCGATGGGGATATTCGTCGTTCCAACTGAGACAACCTGGTTAAACCTCTCTACTGATGACGGCAAGAGGAATCCAAACGCCACACCGGCTGCCATGGCCAGGAAGATCCACAATGTTAGGTATCGATCAAGTGTTGAGAGCCGTTTTGTTGTGCTGGTTGATTGCGCCATTTTTCCTCCGATTATGTTTGCCTTAGAATTGATTGTAGGCGTCAAGCATGCTGTTTGATATTCTAGTCACGGTATGGATTATGAAACTGCAATAACTCAATTATCTCTTTCTCGATGGCATTTCGCACTGCCCGGAAATCCTTCATATTGTTGGTTTTCGCAGGATCGGGGAAACTATATTGGGTGCGCTTGCCCTCGCCCAGCCAAACAGGACATTTCTCGGTGGCCGAGTCGCAAACCATCACTATTAGATCGAATGGTATATCCCGGAATTCTTCCGCCAGCTTGGAGTGTCCCTCGTGCTCGATGCCGATTTCGGACAAAACTAGTTTAGCCATGGGGTTTACATAACCTGCTGGATTAGTTCCCGCACTGAATGCCTGCTACTGATCTCCTAACCGGCTGTTGACGATGGCTTCAGCCATTTGTGAGCGGCATGAGTTCCCTGTACATAAAAACAAAACCTTCATTTTTTCCATGAAATGATCTTTTGTTACCCATTCATACTGTCAAAATTGGGATTCGTATTTCAATCAATACATAATTTTTGTATGCTGCCAACTGGCAGACGATAGCTAGCGCGTTCAAGCCGTACAGGCCATGGTTGTATAACTTTTCAATTCGGGGATTTTAAGCACGTAGGTGTAATCAGCCATACAGCTCTCACCTTCCATGGAGAATGAGATGGATGAGCTGTAGGTCTGCTCTTTCCATTTGATATCGTACATGTGAATCATGTGGGCTGGTATGACCAATTCAACCTGCTTAGCATTCATCGTGGCTTCTTCGTACTCCTGCTGGTAAGCGCTGACTAACTCGTCTTCAAGAATGGCTTGCTGTTCTCCAGGTATTTCCATTTCTTCACCCGTCGCTGTTGAAGTCGCATTTTTCGCGATTGTGACCTGGTATACGACCGGTGCTTCTGAATCTAGGGTGGTGTTCAATTCATCTTCGCTTTGGCAATTACGCATGTCAAGGATTTCCGATCGTAGATGGCGTTCTTCTGGCACTGCTTTCGATACCTGGGGTAATTGGCTGCTGCATCCCGCTAATAACCCCCACAAGCTAATGATCAATCCAAGGATGACGAACTTAACCCGTATCATCTGATCCTCCATAATCGTCAGACTTCTGCCAAAGCAGCATCAGCTAGCCAGCTGGATACTTCGGACGTGCTTGGTATTCTGCCGGCGCAGACCAGCTTTTCGTTGATCACAAGACCTGGGGTTGCAATTATCGGATACGCCATGATATCTGCATGTTCGGTAACCTTGATGAACTCGGCTTCCATTCCCATATTTGTCGCAGCCTCACGGGCAATAGCCTCGACTTTTTTGCAATTTGTACAGCCAGATCCAAGTACTTTGATTATGAGCATCACACGTCCTCCTTAATAATCTGCGTTCAAAGATAAAAAAGACCAACGATCATGAAACAATTTCCAAACTGGGTTCTAATACCAGCTCTGATTTCACTGAATTCGCTACCAGGCTATATTTTTGGGCTGCCTTCAGGGCTTTAAGAGTACGAGTCTCGACTTTTGATGGAACTTCATCGCCCGCAGCGATGCGTATTTTTGGCCACAGACGTAAATGAGTAAATATTTCTGTGCGGTCCAGTTCGATCAACTTGGTACCTTCGGCCCGGCATGTATACGAGAGCAGGTTAAGTTTGTACCGTTCTGTAGCCCAAATAAACATCATCATGATACAAGTGTTGACGGCGGCAACAAATGCATCCTCTGGTGTAAATACACCCGCATAGCCCTGTGCGTCAGGTGGGGCGGAAAAATCCATCTCCGGTCCGTTACCCATCACAATGTGCCCCCAGTGCTCCCCTTTCCACGATACCGTGGTGTTATAGACTGCAGTGCGGCTCATTGTGCAGCCTCCTCTTTGGCGCAGAAGTTAGCGTACTCGCCTATCAAGGTATTGGAATAGGTTTCATCTGCTCCCTCTGGGATCTTGTTGTAGACCTTGACCATCTCAAACAGCTCGCCTGCCGTGCCATCAGTCTGTGGCTTCCCTGCCTCATGGAACTGCTGGAAGATCACTGGAAGGGCGGTCAGCGTTACGTGTTTGCCATCGATATCAACATCCTGAACCGGGATTCCCGATCCGCAGACGCAGCTTGCTTCAATAGATTCTTGTGGTACGGGGGGCGTGTCTTGTTCTATGAAAGTACCAGTGCGTCGGCTCCATTTCTTATCGAGTAGTGTGTCCACTAAATCCGCTACTCGTTCCGCAGTGGCATCAACGGCTCTGATCCCTGCATCATCTAACTGTCTTAAACCGGTTGGTTTTCCGATATCCTGCTCAACACAAATGTCCGTTACAACAACACTAGCTGCCGGTTCACCAGAGTGCATCTCAGTGGCGCGCGCGGCACAACGCAATTCGCACCCATCAATCGCCACTGTCGGATAGAACCGAGCAAAAGCACGATCCCCTTCACCACCTGCCAGGAAAAGCGGCAGGCAGATCGTGACGGTGTCATCCGGTTGTAGTTGTTCGAGCACTTTCAATGCCGCCAGGCGCGTCACGGTGCCTTCCGGTAGTTCCTCCCCAGAACAGGCGACTATTCCAACTTTCTTTTTGGGTAGTTCTGGCATCTTATACTCCTATTTCCCGCTTCTGGCTGTTTTGTAGCGCTGTCATCTTCACTGCTGCTGTCTCTGGCAGTCAGATCATCGACAACTGCCAATATCTCCTCAGCCAGTGCATGAGCTAGTTTTAGCCCGCCCTCATTGAGTTCTGCGATACCCTTAGGTTTAAACTGCCGATTACGACGGTAGACGTCCAGGACGGCAAAATCCGCGGCCACAACCCCTCCACTTTCGGCCACCATCTTTGTGGCGCACGCCAGCTTGCAGCCATCTACTGTCACCGATGGATTTTCAGTCACAACGCTGCATGCTTGTTCATCGCCCAAAACCAACATGGAAAGGGCAACAAGCTGAGTCTCACCCGGGCGAAGATCTTCAATGACCTCGTATGCCGCTTCCCGGCTCACCGTTCCATAGGTTTTACCGATCCCGCTGCAAGGGATAATAACTACTTTTTTGGCATTCATCGCTCCCTGGCCTCCTTTTCAGCTTGACCCTTCATCAACATGAAGTAAGCCTCGGGATCTAGCAATTTGGCTTGCTCTGAAGCCCAGTCCGCCACTTCGATCACCGCCAACCATCCATCGCCATATGGATCCTGGTTAATGAGCTCTGGGTTATCTTCCATCTCAGGGTTGATTTCCACGATATTGCCGTTCACCGGCGAAGTCAGCTCGATATCCACTTTGATGGTTTCAATAGTGGATATGACATCATCAATAGTCAGTGTTGTTCCTACAGGTTCAATCTCTGCAAAAGCGACGTCACCATTGCGTTGTTGCCAGAAATCCGTGAGGCCGATACTGACGAGATTTCCCTCCGCTTTAGCCCATAAACCCTCGCTGCAGTAATAACGATCGGTTGCGACTCGAAAGATAAATTTGTCAACAGTTGTTTCTAGATATTCTGTCATCGTTAATTAGTCTCCTTCATTTTCATTCAATATTACCGGTACTTCTGCATCACATTTTGGGCATGTACAAGATGGTAGCGAGTCACTAATTTGCTCTAGGTATTGAAGCTCCACACTAGCTATTTCTCCCGCCAGACGAATTAACGCTAAAATTTGAACATCCCGCAGCCGGTAGAAGATAAATCGTCCGTCACGACGTGTTTCAAGTAGTTCTGCATCGCGCAATTCCATCAACTGTTGGGAGATATAGGCCTGACGCATGTCGAGCATTGTCTCCAGGTGGCAGACACAGGCTTCGCCTTTGCCAATTGCTGCTAAGATACGAAAACGAGTCGGGGAGCCAATGGCCCGGAATACGCGGCTGACTTTTTCATCTGGGGAGAGGTCTTTTATATTCATAATTGTGAATATATTATATATCATATTCGCGATATTGAATGTTACATTAAGCCAGACATTTTAAGACGAATATGATATTTTCGTTTGTCCTTATTTCCGGCTGGAAGTGGTTATTGTTCACTCATATCGTCAATGAATAGTTAGGTTTTGACTTGCCGTATAAAGATGTTCATAGTCAAGTTGCTCTCGGTTCATGGTCAAGTTCTTTTGCTCCACGCAAAGTTTTTCTTTCTAGAAATGGGATCGGTTAAGGGTAACCTTAACAGCTCTGACATCTTTTACGAATCGCGTTTTTTAGTTCTTGAATTATAAATTTTGGCAAGTTGAAGTGGTTTTGATCTAGAATCAGCAATCTTCCTGTAATTAAAAATATACTTGCACCGGTCTGAGACGGCATCGCTTTTCGGCCTAAGCAAAATATGCTAAAGTCGCCGCCAGGTTGTGCGCCTACCTCCATCGAGCGGCCACAGCTCAGGGCTTGTTCACACTAGCAGTCACACACCCACCTGACTATCCATAAGCGCTTGACATTTTGCGGCATTTCCAGTCCGGCATTTCGCAATGGTCCAGCTCTTCTCCGGTCAGGCTGCAGAGTGACAGGGATCTCAAAGCAAATACTATGCCCCTGTCGCACTGCAGCCAAAGGCACACATAGGCTAAAGCTGATACCTTTATTCCAGAATCTGGCGCGTCTTCCGCTTTCAACAGTTACATCCCCACCGCCGGTCGGTTGCAGCGGGCATGTTCTTATCGGAACCGCGTTCACGAT
>JBFENN010000134.1:0-8368 GCA_041551115.1 Anaerolineales bacterium | reverse complement strand
TGAAGGTGCAGTTTTCTGTATCTCCAAGCAGGTTGTACCCGAGACTCGTGATCGTGCCGTTGCAATCTGGGGCATATTCGCTGCTGCTGTTCCCGGCTAGAATGCTGTTCTTCATCTTGACCAATCCGGAATAGCTCGGAGCTTCATTGTGGATTCCCCCAGCCCCTGAGCTGTCATTGTTGTTTGTGATGGTACTGCTGTATATTTGTACATCACCATATAAGTTGTTGATCCCTCCGCCATGTCCGCGAGCGCTGTTGCCGCTGATCGTGGAATTGTGGATGATCGTGTCTCCATAAGCGTTAAAGATCCCGGCGCCTGAGCTGGATGTGTTGCTGTATATCGTCGTATTGTAGAGCAGGGTTATATTGGCGTTGCGGATGCCGCCTCCCTCGCTGGTTTCATCACCGATATCAGCATTGTACCGGATGACACATTCTTGACACTCAAACCAACCCCAATTTTCAACGCCAGCTGCGCCCTCAGCCCGACCATTCTGGATGATAAAACGATTGAAATTGGCACCGCCTCCGCTTTCAATTTTGATGACACGATGCAGTTTTTCTCCATCGAGGGTGGACATACCAGTTTGGGCGGAGAAATCCGCATTCCAACCACCGCTAATTTTTGCTCTTTCATCAGAAATAAAAGTCATAATTGGCGACGCAGTACCAGTATATGAGCCTGTGGCTGTGAGTATGGTGTCGAAATCTGCAAAATCAGGTTTTGCCAGGACGCCTTGGATGGTTGCACATGGCTGGGTTTCTGTTGTGCAAGGATTTCCATCATCACCAGAGTTGGATACATACCAATCGGCTGCTGCTCGGGTTTGAAGTATCTGACCCCCAAACTGCCACCATCCGGTGATAGTAAAACCAATCAGGATACTGATTTGAATTGTAATCTTCCGCATGGCATGCCTCCTCATTAAAAAAGCTCGCCAAACACAGGTATTACGGTTGGTGCTGGCAGTCTACGCTAGCGAGGATGACACTCAAACGGTCGACCTGATAATATAATCCTGCTTACGAATTTTGGTCTGTTTTTGTTACATTGATCTTAACAAAATCCATTCTGCATGTCAATCAGAGCAAGGATTCTGTTTATGCATTATAGTAGTGTTTTTCTTGCAGAGTAAATCAGATCTAATTTGGAGACTAACTCCAATGGGGGTGCAGGCAGAGTTGACAAGCTTCTAGCAATGAGTAAAAAATGATTGATCTTTTTAGAAGTCATGCCACCTAGACTTATGCATCAAGGAGAGAAGGATCATCTATAGTTCAGACTAATACCATTCTTCATCCCCCAATCATATCGCTGAAATTCTAAATCCGCAGTTCTTCATCTAGAGCACTAATAAAGTACATTTTTTATGTGTCACATTCCGCGGTGAACGATGTAGATGAGATACATGTAGAAGTTAATCGTCATATATGAATTGTTGGGAGTGGTTTGATGAATGAAATATTTTGGAGTAATCAAATTAGATATGGGTAAGAGATAGGAGTTTTTGGGACATAATAGTTATGTAGGGATGGTGAGTGATGATTTAAGCTACAATGAAAAATACTCTGTGATTCCAAGCACAATTCGATGGAGTAAGAGAGCTGGGTTGCTGATATGATTCGGAATGTGGGTATGTTCGCTGTGCTATGTATCATAGCGCTTGTACCTCTTAGCTGTGTGATTTTTTCATTGGATCTCACAAATGAAACACCAGTGCAATTGCTTCCAGTAGTTGATGATGATCCAACAGAGACACCTATTCTCCAGGATGTAAAAGTACCGGATCCACTCGAGCATCCGCAGGCAGGTGACTGCCCGGATGGTGACGCGACTTACGGATTAATTGCAAACCACCATTTTTGGACTCCAACCGGATTTGGAGACTGGGTCTGGCAGGCTTTTGGCCACGTGAAGGTTTCACTCAACGAGGATGGTCAAATCATGGAGAATACAGCCCAGATCATTCCCGGCAGCCAATCCAGGGAGTTCATAACCGAAGGTACCCACTGCGTTTTCGAAGCACCAGCCGAAGTGTTTGTCAAGGTATACGGCAGCTGTGTTAAAGGAGTGCAAAGCCTAGAGATATCAGAGGATTGGCAGATGGGCACATAGATTGGATCTGCGATGAGGAAGCCATCCAATTTGAGCTGCCGGATTTGATGATGCCGACCGCTGAAAATAAAGTCGAATATTCACTTGGAGAATCCCAAACCTACCGTTATGAGATCCCCTTTGGAGGCGGGCAGGGATTCATT
Organism: Anaerolineales bacterium; assembly: GCA_041551115.1. Lineage (GTDB taxonomy): Bacteria > Chloroflexota > Anaerolineae > Anaerolineales > UBA4823 > DAOVXM01. The sequence continues at coordinate 6,107 of JBFENN010000134.1, read as the reverse complement.
ATCTATACGCTGCAAGGAAACTGATCTAAGACTTGTAAGAGTCGCATGATAGTCACTAGGTGATGTATCCTGGATATCTTGGACTAATTGATCTTTTGCCTGGCCAAAACCTGAATCACACATCGTTCATGATAGAGAAAAGACCCTGAAAGGCTAGATGCTCTCCAGGGTATTTTCAGTAAACTACAGGAAATAAATGTAATACAATCATCTGATACGTATTGTATAGCAAATTGTGTTGTTATTAGTAAGTCTGATAGCTTTAAAACATACTTCGGAGGAGTGGTAGATGCACGAGAATAACTCCAGTGCTCCAATATTACTTTTGTTCCCAATAGTATTGACAATTGGTATCTTGCTGATACCGGTTGTTGCTGACTATGGCGACCATACCCAATCTGAGCGTGCCGCCGAGCAGACTTGGCGGTGGGTGTTAGGTCACCTGCTCTCAGCTGCCGCCTTTGGATCAGGCGCACTGGCTTGTGGTGCTGTTTACGCTGAGTTAAAGCAGAGAGGCATCCATCCGCCAACCATTGCAGTGCTCATCAGCGCGTTGGGTGCTGGTTTGTATGCGGCAGGCTTGGGTACCGATGGGATCGGTCCTATAGTCATGAAAGCAGCAGGAAATCCTGCCAGTGATTTTTTCGATGGCAGCGGCTGGTGGGTGACTGGCACATTTATGCTAGCAACGCTGTTGTGGGGAATAGGTCTGATCTGGCTAGTGTCTGCCGTCACCCGGAGCGATATGGTGACCGGCTCATGGCGTTATGTTATCGGTTTCGGTACATTGCTTATGCTTGGAACACCTGCTGTCCCTTCTGGATGGGGTTTATATGGGGTTGCCCTAGGTTGCTGGATGGTGTTCGGTACAATTGGCATTCGATTATGGCGAAATATAAGCGATGTGGTAGATATGGATTGATCAGGAATTAATCTCTGCTCATGCATTGCAACGCAGTAAAGCCATTATTGATCTCCACTCATTCGTATCATCGACAAATTCAAATCTAGCCTTTTTGGTAGAGTACTCATCTGCTAACCAACCAAGCTCAGCAGCTTTTCCCAATCACGCCTAGTCTTTTCAGAATACACCACATCAACCCATACCTAAACTGAAGGTCACCGCGATTTCCCGGGCGCTGATAACGTTACGGTCACTTATAAATTATTTCCCAATGCTTGAGTTCGTACAACTGGCATTATCTATACGCCTTTTGTGTATGTAAACCTTGTTCTGATTGTTGTGATTCGCCACAAGAAGGGTAATACAGTTTCGCATAAGGGGGCATGGATTAACTTGATTTCTCTAGGCTACCTAATTCGAGCTCGACATATTGAAAATGGATCGTGGGAACCCTCAATTGTAATAATTCGGTGAGTACTGTAAGATATGTCTAGGGATATGTTTGGCAATCTACTAAAACAGTGAGTAGTAAGTATCATTCGGAGGGATTTGCTTCGGTTCCACACGGGATCGAGTAGCCATCCGGGAAGGAAAATCACGATGAGAGCTGTAGAGCTTATCTTTACAATTAGTGCTGTACTATTTAACTTGTTGATTGCAGGCATTTTCATAGCCCAGAAACACCAAAAAAGGAAGTTCGTGCGAATTTTTGGGATCAGTTGGCTGTGTCTGACCTTGCCACTAGCTATCGTTTTTACTGATTATATGAGTGGTGATAGAAATGAAGGCGTCACGATCAGTTTTATTTTAATTTTTATGTACATGCTCGTCGAACTGCTGCTCGACTATATCTTGAAGTTTGATTTCCGCGCCCGGGCAGCCACCCATATCCCCTATATCATCTTGGAATATTTAGCCTTGTTCAGCCTGATCTGGTTGGCTTTTTTAATCGATCCGGTGGTCGGTTACATCGTTGCGATTTGTTTTTGGCTGTTGATGGCATGTCTGATTTATCTCTACTGGGAAAAAATGATCGCTCTGGTGAATAAAACTGACGAGGATAACTAATTTACGCGTCACTTTTTATTCTGATTAGTGTTAACAATAGAGGTAAAATTCTTAACCCATCTCATAAAGGAGAATGTATTATGGAAAACAATGAGCGTTATGTTATGTTGTTCGGGGGGATTGTATCCCTCGTATTTGGCATTCTTTTATTTACGCAGACCACAGCGGCATTAGCGCTGGTCATGCTGCTGTTAGGTTTGTCCTGGTTTATCCAGGGAGTCTTCACCTTGCTATCGATCTTCATCGACAAATCGCGCTGGGGCTGGAAACTTTTCGGTGGTGTGATTGGCATCGCCGCTGGTTTGTTGGTTTTCAATAATCCGGTAGCAAGCACAGTTGCAGTACCAGCTGTATTAGCACTGCTGTTAGGTTTGTTCGGTGTGCTGATCGGTATTGCGGCATTGATTGGTGCTTTCCAGGGTGAAGGTTGGGGTGCCGGTATCTTTGGTGCCATCAGCTTAATCATCGGTCTGCTGTTAATCTTCAACGCCGCGATCGGAGGCACTCTGCTGGTAATTCTAACAGCGCTGTTGCTAGTTGTTCAGGGCATCGTGGGCGTCGTATTCTCCTTCTTGAATAAGTGAAGTAGACTTTCCCTGCACGGCTTTGACCATATAAGCATTCACAATAATGCATACCGTAAACACCGCTCCTCCAAAGAGGAGCGGTGTTTGTTTTGATTGGAAGGGTTTAGGAACTGTTCTCCAACGCGCAGGTATGGTTCTTCTGCTACAATTATTGGTACGCAGAACTGCTAGCCAAATCACTCAAGGCAAATGCGTTTGAGCAACCAGCAAAAAATGAAGATTCATATCCACCAGGCGACGGTCGACGATGCCCACTTGTTAACTGAGATGGGTACGCGCATGTTCGCGGAGTCGTTTGGCGCCTTCAACCGCCCGGAAGATATGCAGGTCTATCTGGAAAAGAGTTTTAATCAGGCAGCAATCCGTGCTGCTTTGCTGTCAGATAGGGTTATTTATCTGCTGGTCACGCTATCGAAGCAAGTGATCGGTTATGCAAAAGTATCCCAGAACACTTCTCCAATTCCTATACAAGGGAATAATCCAATCGAGCTGGATCGAATATATATCGATTTAGCTTTCAGTAGGAGGGGCTATGGGTCGCAGTTGTTAGCTGCGTGTGTCGATGCTGCTCGACAGATGGGCGGGGATATGCTGTGGTTGGGTGTGTGGGAGCGGAATGAGCAGGCTATCCGCTTCTACAAGCGTTGGGGATTTGAGATTGTTGGAGAGATGGAGTTCGTGCTGGGCGCTGACATCCAGAATGATTTTGTTATGGCGAAGGGGATTGGGAGATCAAGTTAATAGCTGCCTGCAGCCCGTCTTCACGACATAATTTTTCTCCCAGCTCAGCTGCACGAGCCTGCATCATGGAGTTGTTAACTAATACCCGGATTGCATCTGCTAAAGCATCGTTGGTTAGTTTTTTAAATGGGATGGGGTGCAGCCCCGTGCCCAATTGTGCAATACGATCACCCCAGAAACGCTGATCAAAAAGAAACGGTGTAACCAGTGTTGGGACACCGCTGCGGAACCCCGCGGCAGTAGTTCCTGATCCGCCATGGTGAATCAGGGCTGACATGCGTGGGAAGAGCCAATCATATGGTGCATACTCGATCTGATAGATATGATTTGGGAGGGGAAACGAGCCAATGGAGCCCCATCCTGAATGCAAAATTGCCCGCTGTTTGGTTTGCACTAAAGCTTGTAGTATCAACTCGGTTGTGGCTTGGGGTGAGGCTATTGGCATGCTGCCGAATCCAATAAATACTGGTGGTGAACCGCTGTCGAGGAAGTACATCAATTCATCGGGCGGCTGCCAATCGGGCTGTGGATCAATCCAGTCACCGCTGGTGAATACATTTGATGGCCAATCTTGGGGGGAAGGAACGATGTGACTGCTAAATCCATGCAGCACCGGCATCTTATGAAGCTGGTCGAAATAGCTGCGCCGTGAACGCACCGGCAGACCGAGAATGCGACTCCGCCAGTGCTGACGTTGCTTTTTGAGCAGCAGCCAGGCCAGTAGTTCGGAGACATCATAACTAAATCGGTTATAACCGGGAATGTTAGTAAAAACTCCTGGCCAACCCATCATCGGGAATGCAGATGTGCGAACCATAGGTATTGTGGCTACCCGCCACATTGGTATGCCATATTTCTCAGCGATGTCAAACCCATAGGCACCTAGCGGCAGCTGGTTCAAAATCATGTCTGATTCCGCTAAGACTGGGAGTATGCGTTTGGCGTGGACGAATATTCCAGTTGCAATACGGCTGAACGCAAGGGTTAAGGCTGCCATATTGGCTCCAGCCTCCCTGACGACTCGTTCTGCGTCCCCTGGCAGCGGTTCAGGTACCATACCATGCCTGAGGAGTACGGGGGAGAAGTTTTCTGTAGTAATAAAAGAGATACGGTGACCTGCTGCAACCAAGCTTTTTCCTAAGACAGCGTAGGGCTGCACATCACCACGAGATCCAAGAGCAATAATAGTTATCTTCATCTACACCTTTCAGGTTGTACTACAACGACCATTATAGATGTTATCCAAGGAGATTGGGTTTACAGATAAGTTGAGTCGTGATCAGCGTATAATGAATGGAATGTCAATGGAAATTTGGGCATTGTTTCTGCTTTGATGGGAGGCTACCGCGTGGTAAAGTAACATGATAACGATAATATCTGGTTCAAGATGGCCCCCGTGCTCTTCCCACTGAGAAGGATGGACGTCGCTAGTGTTGTTGATGTGATTATGAACTGAACTGGAATATAGAGTGGTTCGGTTTTGGATATAGGTTTTGGTGTAGGTCGGCACTCACTAGAGCTCGCAAGACGAGGGTTTGCTGTCTCGGGAGTGGACCGAACCCATGGATTTCTACAGAAGGCGGAAGTGCAAGCTTCGGCAGAGAAATTGGATATTGAGTTTATTCAAGCAGACATGCGCAATTTCCATCCCAGAGAGGAATTCGACGTAGTGCTTTCGATGTTCACGACTTTCGGATTTTTCGAGACACCTGCTGAGAACGAACAGGTGCTCATAAACATCAATAATGCTATAAAATCCCCCGGTGTGTTGATGATGGAAATGATGGGTAAAGAGGTTCTTGCTCGTATCTTCCAAGGACGCGGCTGGCAGCAGGTCGGCGACTAATATATCTTGGAAAAACGCAGCATCAGCCGGGCCTGGAGCTGGGTTGAAAATCGCTGGATCCTGATCGGAAGAGACGAACACTATGAGGTGGATATCTCCCATTGGGTGTATTCAGCAGCTGAACTACAGACAATGGTTATGACGAGAGGCTTCCAGAGTGTACAGTTCTATGGTGATTTAGCAGGCAGTCCTTTTGATACTAGTGCTTATCACTTGGTAACGAGGACACAGAGTTGAGGTTGATGCCTTGTAGTCGGCATTGAATCCGATCGGTATGTGAACGGGAATAAATCTTTTCCTTTGCCGGATAAGTTTCTCTGAAAATACCAATTTTGCTCTACTATCGTTGATACTTGATTCTCTCAGGCAATATGATGATTTGTATCACCAATTATTGAAGATTATGGATAAAGTGCCAAAACAAGAATTTATAATTACCAAAAAATGTGATCATCAAATTTATTACTGGAGCTTTATTGCCCTCTCAAGATGATTTCCCTCAATTATCAATGGCATGGCCAGATTCCCGAATTTCTGGTCCGGTTCCCGATATCATTCTCCCAGACGGTTATCAGCTGCGCAATTTCAAAGCTGGTGATGAGGTGCAGCTTTGTGATCTTATGACACTCCCTGGATGGCCGGTGTGGCAGAGATCGATGTTAACGCCATGGCAAAGACGGATGCTGCCGCATGGTTGGTTTGTTGCCGAGAAAAAGGAGAGTGGTTTCATAGCTGCTAGCTGCATGGCAATCTGGTCAGATGTGTACATCGGGGGAGGTGAGCTGGCTTGGTTGGTCACGGATCCTGCCCATTCAGGGCAAGGACTCGCTAAAGCATTAGCAGCAGCCGTGACAGCACATTTCATCCATAGTAATGTACGTCATATACATCTTTTTACGGAGCATTTCCGTTTAGCGGCATTGAAAATATACCTGCAGCTTGGGTATCTCCCATTGATTCC
>JBFENN010000133.1:0-8390 GCA_041551115.1 Anaerolineales bacterium | reverse complement strand
GTCTGCAGCAGCCACGATGGTGTTCTCGAGACCAGCAACTTCCTTTGCTTGCTTGGTCAGGAATGCACATTCCGCAGTGAATACCGGGTAGTACAAGAAATCAGGCGGACCGGCAGCGGCAACCGATGTTAAAACCGGGCGCATATCCGTGTCGCCTACATTGATCGCGGTAAATTCAACAATTTCTCCACCCAGTTCCTCGAAGGAGGTCGCAAAAGCGTTAGCCAGCCCTTCAGTATAGGGGTCGCCGTCATGGATAGCCGCGGCTGAAGTCAATCCGAGTTCATTGAAGACATAATCAGCCATTGCTGAACCCTGGACTTTGTCATTGTGCGATGTGCGCATGTAGCCGGGGTTGAAGGCTTGATCGGGATCGGTCAGGCTGGGGGCAGTGTTGGAGGGGGAAACCATGAAGTATCCAGCCTCGGAGATCACCTTCGACATGGGTACGCCGGCGCCGGAACAGCTAGTGCCAACGACGCCCACAATGGTGGGATCAGATACGATCTTTTGACCAGCTGCTTGGCCACCTTCAGCGTTGCAGCCATCATCTTCAGCTTGCAGTTCAACTGCATGCCCCAAGACCTCGCCCTTGAAATCAATAGCAATTTCAACACCGTACTGGGAGTCGATTCCCAGGTCAGTATTTGGGCCAGAGATCACGAGCGCTGAAGCGAGTCGGATGGGATCATCGGGAGCGTAATCTACACAACCGAGTGCATCTTCGCATACGAATGGTTCCGCTGCTGGTGCACATGCGACCAGTAGCAATCCACCCAGTACAAAAACCGATAGATAGAGTAAAAACTTTGTGCTCATTCTCTTCTCTCCTTATATATATTCTTGATTGTTATAACCACTGCTGAATTCTAGCATGACACTCACATTTTTTATTCGTTTCTCCCCGGCACCTCCTTATGGAGTAAAGTAATATACCAGATTTGTTGCCATGTTGACCGCGCTGCAATCCCGCGCATTGTGTTTTGCGGATTTTGTACGATTGGGTCGTGTGTACTGGTCTATTTTTCGGATTTTACATATCCCTACAGTCTACGTCAAGGATTCCGTGTAGATATTTGTGTATTATTTATCTATTTAGCGCCAAAGAACGCTGCTCCTTGGCATACTATTCTCTATTAACCATACCTGGATCAATATGGGGTTAAAACATCCATTTTCAAGAGAATGGTAAGGTCATGATGACCCAGGACTCCGCAGAAGGCCGCTCTATTTCGCAAGCAGAACTTGGCATAACCAATAACGTTGTCAAATCGCTCTCAAAAAATCTCAAAGCCATCAGATGAAATTTGTCAGATCCTCCTGGATGATGGATCGCTAATCTACTGGGCCGATCTGGATGGTCAAAGCTTCCTTAGGGGGGGTTTTTGAAGTCGTCAAAGTCGGTCGCTATGGTAAAATTAAAGGAAATGAATCCTGCTGAAAATATACAGGCTATGCCTGATCCTCCCAGCCTGATGGCGTCCCTGAAGGCTGGTTTTGACGCGATCACCAAGCACATCTGGTTGATCTTGATTCCAGCCGTTTTGGATATTTTTTTGTGGTTTGGTACCCGTTTAAGTCTTGCGGATTTGATCCAGAAATTTCTTGCTGAGATATCCGCCATACCAGAACTCCAAAGTACCGAGACCGCTGACTTAATCGATGCTGCCGGTGAAATTTGGACTTCGATCGGCGAGAGTTTTAACCTTTTCTCTGCTTTGCGGTCCTATCCAGTTGGTATACCAAGTCTTTTCGCCGCCGGTCAGCCTGCAGGTGTGCCGCTTACATTATCCAGCAATATTGAGGTCACCTCCCCATTCGCAATTATCGGATTTTGGTTGCTCTTTTCTGCAGTTGGCCTATTTTTTGGGGCGCTGTATTACCATCTTGTAGCTCAGGCTGCTGTTGCTGACCGCATAGATTGGAGGCTGGCAATCCGTCAATGGCCTTGGAGCACATTCCAGGTTTTCTTATTAGCCCTGCTTTGGGTAGCCTTGTTGATGCTTATTTTTATCCCAGGTAGCTGCTTCCTGACCCTTATCTCTATGACTGGTCAACCTTTCGGTCAAGTAGGACTGCTCGTTTACGCCACTCTAGTGATCTGGATGCTTTTTCCACTCTTATTTTCAGCTCACAGTATATTTATTAACCACCACAAAATGTGGGTTTCTGTGCTTGACAGTATTAGGGTCACTCGCTTCACAATCTCGAAAACAGCTTTGTTATTCGTTTTGATCTTCGTAGTCAACGAAGGATTAAGTGTATTATGGCGGGTCCCTGAGGGCAGTTCCTGGCTGTTGGTAATTGGTGTGTTAGGGCATGCGTTTATTGCTACTGGTTTACTTGCCGCTAGTTTTGTGTATTATCGTGCTGCCTACTTGTGGGTCCAGAGAAAGCTTGCGGTAGCAGAAAGTTCAGTAATCATGTGATGGCGGCCTGCTAAGTTATCAGGTGTAATTCCGCCACATTCGTACATACGTAACCGCTCATACCATGTTTTCAGAATTGAGAATGGTTACGTAACAAATTTAATTTTCGTTTGCAGAAACGGTTTCTGCTGGCATTTTACGTGGAGGTTTTAGTGGCAAAACGAGAGACATATTCATATGATGCAAAAGATATCCAGGTTCTGGAGGGATTGGAGGCTGTCCGGCGTCGCCCTGGCATGTACGTTGGTGGCACTGATATCAAAGCACTCCACCATTTGATCTATGAAGTGGTAGACAACTCAATCGATGAAGCCCTAGCCGGTTCATGCGATCGAATCGATGTAATCATTCACCCAGACAGCAGTGTTACCGTCAAGGACAATGGGCGTGGTATTCCAGTGGGTATTCATCCTCAAATGAAGAAAACTGCGCTCGAAGTCGTGATGACGATCCTGCATGCTGGTGGCAAGTTTGGCGGTGGCAGCTATAAAGTATCTGGAGGTTTGCATGGGGTCGGCGTGTCAGCCGTCAACGCGCTCTCCGAGTGGTGTGAAGTAAGAGTCCATCGCGACGGGAAAATCCACTCCCAGCGTTACAACCGTGGCTATCCTACTGGACCGGTAGAGGTTGTGGGAAAGACAAACTCCCAAGATACAGGCACCGAAACAACATTTAAGTATGACCCGGAGATATTTACCGGAGAGGTGGAATATCGCTTCGATACGTTGGTGCAGCGGTTCCGTGAGATGGCATTTGTTACCCGTGGTGTTACCTTGTGTTTCTTGGACGAGCGCACCGAAAGAGAGATGACCTTCTATTTCGAAGGCGGGATTATCTCCTTCGTACGTTATTTAAACCGCAACCGGCAGGTATTGCACAGTGTTGTTCACGTCGAAAAAGAGCAGGAAGGCATAACGATCGATGCAGCCATTCAATTCACCACTGCCTACTCAGAATCGATCTACGCCTTTGCAAATACGATCAATACAATCGATGGTGGTACCCACCTGACCGGGTTACGGGCGGCGGTTACCCGCACGATAAATGATTATGCCCGGCGCAGTGGTCAACTGAAAGATTCCGACCCAAATTTTACCGGTGATGATACTCGAGAAGGTCTCACCGCTATCATCAGTATCAAACACCCTGACCCGCAGTTTGAGAGCCAGACGAAAGTTAAGCTGATGAACCCGGAAGTGCAGACTCAAGCTCAGCAGGTTGTTGGGGAGGCTTTCAGTACCTTCTTAGAGGAGAATCCCTCCGCCGGGAAAGCGATTGTCCAAAAATGTCTCACCTCTGCCAGGGCGCGTGATGCCGCTCGTAAAGCTCGCGACCTTGTCATCCGTAAATCAGCCCTGGAGAGCCTTACCTTACCGGGAAAACTCGCCGATTGTTCCGAAAGAGACCCTTTAAAGACCGAACTCTACATTGTGGAGGGCGATTCGGCTGGTGGCAGCGCAAAACAAGGCCGCGACCGGCATTTTCAAGCCATCCTCCCCTTGCGGGGCAAGATTCTCAACACCGAGCGGGCTCGCCTTGATAAGATCTTAGCAAATAATGAAGTGAAGGCATTGATTTCCGCTCTCGGCACCGGGATAGGTGAGTCTTTTGATGTTGGCGGTCTGCGTTACGGTCGTGTCGTGGTGATGACAGATGCCGATGTCGATGGCAGTCATATCCGTACGCTCCTGCTGACGTTCTTCTTCCGTTATATGCAGCCGCTGATCGAAGAAGGGCACCTTTATATCGCCCAACCACCACTATATCGGCTCACATACCGTAGCAAGATCCAGTATGCCTACACCGAGAATGAGAAAGAAAAGATCCTGGCCACATTTGGTGCCAAAGCAAACAATGTCGCACTCTCGCGTTTCAAGGGTTTGGGTGAGATGAACCCCGACCAGTTGTGGGATACGACCATGGATCCGGAAACGCGCACCTTGTTGTTAGTTACCATTGAAGACGCCGCCGAAGCCGATCGCACCTTCGATATGCTGATGGGCGCTGCGGTCCCACCTCGCCGTCGTTTTATCCAGACGCATGCCCATGAGGTGCGAAACTTGGACATTTAGTCCATCACCTTTTCTTACAATCGTCGATGGGTAGTAGCATTCTATAATCTTAAATTTACTTATATTCAACTTACTTGTAGAGGAATTATGCCAACTCAAAGAGAAAGCTCATCTCCGGAAAAACAAACCGCAAGCAGCCGTCAAGTGAAATCTTCGCCTACACCTTTTTCCCGAGTCCATGGTACGCCGCGGAAGGTTTCCCCTGTTTTGCCTTCACGGCGTACTAGCAACCGCATCAAACCGGGGATGAATCCACGTCGGGATGAACAGCGGGTTGCACGCCGCACAGGAGCCCGTAAAGCTGCTGAGAGCGTGCAAACTCGGCGACCACGTCCGGTAACCAGACCGGTGACAAAACCAGTCAAAGTGATGGCTAAGACACCTCCTCCTCCTGTAAATCGCAGCAGGCTCAAACCCAAACCTAGCCGGATGAGTGTTGCTTCCCCTCCGACGACCAAGTCTCCGACCCGTCGGGTGGCAGGGGCTGCCGCCGCCGCAGGGGTATTCCTGGTTCTCAATACATCGGGCGCTCCCGATGAACTTAGCGGGGAACTCACCTCTCTGCAGACTTCCTTACAGAAAATCCAAACAGACGCAGATTTCGATGACCTAACTCAGGATGCTTCTGAAATGGAAGTTCTTCTTCAACGTGTGATCGAACTGCTGGAGAGCGCTCGTGACAAGGGCTACCGCTACCAGAGTGATCTGGAAACGCTCGCATACCAGGCGGCGGGTGATTGGGAAAAAGCATCCCCTCAGGTACGGCAGTCGATTGCTCGTGCTTCCCGTGAGATGGATCGGGAGCTAAAAAACCTCGACACCCAAGTTCAGCGTCTGAATGCCAACATTTACAGTGCAAAAGCTGCCGAAAGCCACCTGCGTACTGCAAAAACAAAAGCCAATTCGCTCCTTTCCAAGCAAGCTGACCTCTCGCGGCAGATTGAAGCGAAATACAGCGCTGCCGAAAGCCAATTATATGCTTTGGAGTCACGCTTGACTGCCATCCATTGGGCTTTGGATCAACTTGATGAATCCCAGTTCGAACTGCAAACTGGTGAGGATTTGATCATGGCTGTTCCCGCCCGATGGGATAAAGAGGGCAAAGACGATCCTGAAGGTGTGCTGTTCCTGACCAATCAGCACCTGGTTTTCGAACGAAAGGAGAAAGTAGCCACAAAAAAAGTGCTCTTCATCACAACCTCATCAGAACTGGTCCAGGAAGTGATATTGGAGCAGCCTCTATCCGCAGTGCAATCTTACCGGGCTGAGAGCAAGGGTCTTTTTGGACACCAGGATTTCTTATCCGTTGAACTCTCCGAGAAAAAGCTCGGGGCGGTATCACTGCATCTCGACGGGCAGGATTCCAAGATATGGTCGGAACTGCTCAAGCAGGCTAAATCTGGTGCAATTGAGGATCAGCGGATGACCGGGTCGGCAGGTGTCACACTTACCGATCTATCCAAGCCATTGACAAAAGCTGACCTGATGTCGCTGCAAGCGGAAGTAAATTCCCTGCAAGATGAGACCATGCTCAAGGATGTGCATGCTGAACTGGCCAAACTTGAAAATCAGCTTGGCTCCCTGGAACGGCAGTTATCGGAGTTGCGGAACCGTGGCTATAATCTTGAAAAGGGGCTGGAAGTTGATATCCAGATCCTCTCCACCCAATGGGATCGGATTCGACAGAACACGGAGAGCACAATTTCACTGCAGACATCTCTCTTATCCAAACAGATGCAAAGCGTGGAGGCGGATTTAGCCCGTGTCATGGGGATGTCATCCAATTTGACCGCCGCTCGCTCTCCATACATGCAGCTGCGATCAAAGATCGCCTCGCTGGAAGCGCAGGCTGATAGCGCCGAAGTGACTGTTTATACCCAGTATGATGAATATGCGGATGAAATTGAAGCGATCGAAGCCCACCTGGAATGGGTTGCCTGGATGCAAACTGCGTTGGAGACCGCCTCCTTCCGTTTGCTGGCAACCGAAAATGCAATCGCCGCAGTCGAGGCGCTCTTTGTCCATCCAGATTGGGAGCCGGAAAATGGGATATTATTCTTGACAGATCAGCGTTTGCTGTGGGAAGATCGCGTCGATTCGTATGAATTGAAGATCGATTTACCGTTGCAGGAAGTGTTGGATGTAAACCAGATCATTGAAGGCGATCTGGAAAAGCTGCAGTTCTCTTTTGGTCCCGCCGGACCAGTTCCGCAAGCGATTTTCGAGCTGTCTCTACCAGTAGTTGAGGAATGGTTGCTGATGGTTGGGCGGGCGCGGTCTGGCGGTTATGTACAAGATCAGGTCGTTGAGGTCTCGGAAGAAGAGCTGGAGCGAATCCGCAATGCTCCCCAACAGTGTTCAAACTGCGGTGCAGCATTTACCGCCCCAATTCTACGTGGTCAGCACGAAATCAAGTGTGAATATTGCGGTATCGTCGAGCGGATTTGATGCAGTTGTCCACAACGAACTAGATAAGAACCGTATATTAAATATAGATGACCCTTGTTGTCGGCACCGTCCTCAATCAGCGCTATCGTGTGATCGGAATCCTTGGTCAGGGGGGCATGGGTTCTGTTTACCATGCCGTTGATGAAAACTTGGGCGTGGACGTTGCCGTCAAGGAAAATTTATTCACCACCGAAGAGTATGCCCGGCAGTTTCATCGTGAGGCCGTCATCCTTGCCACGCTTCGCCACCCCAACCTGACCCGCGTGACGGATCATTTCGTCATCGAAGGCCAGGGTCAGTATTTGGTAATGGATTATATCGAAGGTGAGGATTTGCGCGAACGTATGGACCGTGTTGGGACGATCTCCGAAGAAGAGACAGTCATCATTGGAGCGGCGATATGTGATGCCTTGCGCTATCTGGAATCTGTCTCCCCGCCAGTCGTCCACCGCGATATAAAACCTGGCAATGTCAAGATCATGCCCAATGGGAAGATCTATCTGGTAGATTTCGGTTTGGCTAAGTTGATCCAACCCAATCAAGCAACCACGACTGGGGCACGTGCAATGACACCGGGTTACTCCCCACCCGAGCAGTACGGTACTGCGCGCACGGACCATCGGTCTGATATTTTCTCCCTCGGGGCGACATTGTATGCTGCGCTAACCGGCGCAATCCCCGAAGATGCACTCGCCCAGGCGATGGATCAGGTCAAGCTCACCCCCGTCAGGAAGCAGAACCCAAAAATATCGCGCCGCATGGCCGCAGTCATCGAGAAATCACTGGCAGTTCGTCCCGATGATCGTTTTCAGGATGCTGACGAATTCAAGCAGGCTTTATTGAGTGTCCGTAGTAGCGTACCACGCCGGAAAACTGGGGAATTTGTTGTTACACCACCACCGGCAGAAGTGATCAATCCTAATATCTTCCCCGATACACCCGGCAAAGCGGAAGCCCATTCTCGCTATGACGAGCGGATGGGCAATCAACCGCTGGGTAAGCCCAAGCGCTCATTCCTGGGTAGATTCGTGCGTGCTCTGGCCATTGTGACCATTCTATTAGGCTTGATCGCTGTTACGGTGTACTACTACTTCCCGGCGCTTCCTGCACAGGCTTTAGCGCTGTTGCTTCCACCTGCCGAATCGTTGCCGGTTGCTCTTGCAGATGCCTCCCCAACACCATTAAATACCCAAGCTGCTTCTGCTGCCAATCCTTCAGGCAGCCCGGTTGAGCCTTCTCTTACGCCCACCTCTAGCCCTACCCAAACTCAGCCTCCACCGAGCACACCTACACCAGTATCAGCCACTGAAGCTGCGGTGGTCGTTCCCCAGGAACCGTCCCCCACACCGACTGCAACCCCTCTTGGCGGTGGCGGTGGAGACATCGCATTTGCCTCCGACCGCAGCGGAACCACACAGATATGGTTGATGCGGATCGATGG
>JBFENN010000132.1:0-8507 GCA_041551115.1 Anaerolineales bacterium | reverse complement strand
GTGGTGTAGACCCCCATGAATTCGTTATCGCACGGGATGCTATTGCGATCATCGTAAACCACGAAAACCCGATTGATGAATTAACATTGGAACAGATTTCTGCCATCTACCGCGGGGATATCACCAATTGGCAGCAACTGGGTGGCAGCGACCGGCCAGTTGTCCGTCTATCGCGCGAGTCGAACTCGGGCACACATGTGTACTTATTAGAAAATGTGCTCCGCTTAGGGGATAAAAACTCAACAGTCCTATTCTCACCGGACACTTTGCTACTGCCATCTTCCGAGGGTATCATGGCTGAAGTTCGCGATAACCCCAACGCAATCGGTTACGATGGCCTGGGCTATGTCACCGATGAAGTCAAGGTGCTAGCGGTCGCAGCCGATAAGACGAGTCCGTATATTATGCCTTCCATAGAGAGCGTCAATAACTTAACATATCCCATTGCCCGTGATCTTTATATGTATACCGCCAGCGAACCCCAAGGAGAGATCAAAGCATACTTAGATTGGATCTATGGTCCAGCCGCGCAAGAAATTGTCCAGGAATTGGGTTTTGTTCCTGTCAGCAGCCCATGACATAAGGAAATTGGAGCATCTATGCAAGCCTCATGGAATTGGAAAGAGAGCCTCATAACAGCAGGGATCAAAATTGCCGGCTACTCGGCGATCCTCTTTGTTGGAGTGATCTTCCTATTCTTGATTACTGAAGGATTGCCAGCTATTTTTGAGGTTTCGCTGCGGGACTTGGTAAAGGTACGGTGGTACCCCATTGAGGATTATTACGGGTTGCTGCCATTGATCGGTGGTTCTATTATCGTCACCCTGGGAGCTGCAATCATCGCCATGCCGATTGGAATAGGTACAGCTATCTATATTTCTGAGGTTGGACCTCGTTGGGCACGCGAGGTGCTGAAACCGTTTGTAGAAATCATGGCTGGCATACCCTCCGTCGTGTTGGGTTTTATCGGTATCCTGGTATTAGCATCCTTTATCCGGCGGATTACAAACTTTCCAACGGGATTATCAGCTCTGACCGGGTCTTTACTCCTAGCAGCGATATCTATCCCGACAATTGTGTCTGTTGCTGAAGATGCGCTTGACGCTGTTCCGCGTGCTTACCGGGATGCAGCTCTTGCACTAGGTGCGACGCGTTGGCAGACCATATGGCGGGTGACTCTACCGGCAGCCCGGTCTGGCGTTTTGACCGCCGTCATGCTGGGGATTGGTCGGGCGATTGGTGAAACAATGGCTGTGATGATGGTTACGGGTAATGCCGCAGTCATGCCCAGAGGATTATCGGCACTGTTCTCACCCACACGAACGATGACTGCCACAATAGCGGCCGAAATGGGTGAAGTCGCAACAGGGAGCACGCATTACCACGTGCTGTTCCTTATTGGGATCGTATTGTTCTTAATCTCGCTGGTGATTAATGTCATTGCATCAGCGGTGATTTTCCGACAGAAGAAAAGGGCAGAACGAATACTGTCTTAGGACTACCTACGGGCTTACCAAATGGAAAAATCGCTCAAGTCATCTTCATCCCGCCGCAACCGCAACCAACGCATCGGTTTCGCGGTCCTTACATTGGTTGCCATCCTAACGGTTTTACCAATTTTGCTGATTGTCGTTTATATCTTCGTCCAGGGGATATCAGCCATATCATGGGAATTCGTAACTGGTTTCCCGGAAGATGGTATGCGATCTGGGGGTATCTACCCAGCGATCCTAGGCACAGTGATCTTGACTTTGGGGACAGCGATAGCCGTTGTCCCATTAGGGATTGCAGCAGCGGTATATCTGGCAGAGTACGCAGCTGATAACAAACGTACACGTGCTATCCGTTTAGCGATCATAAACCTAGCGGGAATCCCTTCTGTTGTCTATGGATTATTTGGATTAGGGATTTTTGTATTAGCTTTACAAACTGGCACATCAATATTGGCGGCTTCACTTACATTGGGCATCATGACTCTGCCGGTCGTCATCAGCACAGCAGAGGAAGCAATGAGGACAGTCCCAAATGAATTCAGAGTTGTGAGTATATCCCTCGGTGCGACAAAGTGGCAGACAATCCGGCGCATCGTACTGCCCCAATCACAGCCGGGGATCATCACAGGCATTATCCTAGGTCTCGAACGAGCGGCTGGAGAAACAGCACCGATTTTGTTTACCGGGGCGGCGTTTTTTTTACCCACCCTACCGAATTCGCCATTTGACCCAACCATGGCGCTTCCGTATCACTTATACGTGATCTCCACCCAGGTACCCGGCATGCCGACCGAGATCCAATATGGTACTGCACTGGTACTGCTGGTGATCGTACTAGGGATGAACCTACTGGCAACTGTTATCCGCTCGCGAGCTAGAGCTCGCCGACAGTGGTAAGCCACAGTGAGTTCAATTTACCAATGGAAATTTCGGATACCTTACATTATTCTAGATGAATAAGATATCTATTGAGAATTTCAGCTTAGGATATTCTGATGGCACGGAATCCTTACGCGGCATCAGCCTAGATATTCCAGCCAACTCGATTACAGTACTATTCGGTCCGGCGGGAGGAGGGAAATCAACCCTGTTGCGGGTCCTCAACCGGCTCAATGACCTGGCGGATGTGGTTCATGTAGATGGCCGAGTAATTCTGTTGGAACCTCATGGAGGCGAGATCAATATCCTCGACCCAAAATTGGATTTAACCAGATTGAGGCGTCGGATCGGGATGGTATTTGCCCGTCCGATCGTACTCCCATTCAGCATACGGGAGAACCTGACCTACGGCTTAAAAATGGCTGGAGAGAAAGATCCTGCACGCTTAGACAAGGCGGTAGAAAAATCACTTAAACAAGCGGCACTTTGGGAAGAAGTGAGTGACCGTTTGGACGACCCAGCAATCAAGCTTTCTGGAGGTCAGCAGCAGCGCTTATGTATCGCACGCAGCCTGGCACTTGAACCAGAAGTTATTTTGCTTGATGAACCCACTTCTGGATTGGATCCAATTTCTACGACTAAAGTTGAAGCCTCCTTACAACTACTAAAAGAGCAGTACACTATCATCTTAGTGCCGCATTCTATCCAGCAAGCAGCCCGTACGGCAGATAAGGCGGCGTTTTTCTTGCAAGGTGAGTTGATCGAGTATACTGATGGGAGAGAGATATTCATCACTCCCAAGGATAAACGGACGGAAGGTTACATCGAGGGCCGGTTTGGATAAGGTATTGATAGGTGAGGAACTATACCAATGACACGCGAAACTTTGGATAATAAGATCCAGAGTATGCTGGATCAGATCATAGAAATTGAAAGTATGGTTGAAACGAGCACATTGGGAGCAATTGAAGCACTCAAGCGTCAGGACCTCGAAGCTGCTAGAAGGATTTACCGTAATGATGCATTCATTAATGCTAAACGCTTTGAGCTAGAGAATTTCTTGATGATTACGATCGCGACTCAACAGCCACTCATGGCTGGAGATTTGCGTTTGGTGGCTTCAATTCTAGAGGTTGTAGCAGAACTGGAGCGGATGGGGGATTACGCGAAAGGCATCGCCAACATCTGCTTGATGATTGGCAGAGAACCATTGATAAAACCATTGATTGACCTACCACGTATGGCTGAAATCTCAGTGAGCATGCTACGCCGTTCGGTTAACGCTTTCATCGTCCAAGATGCCAGCCAAGCGCGCCTGATACCGCTGGAAGATGATCGCGTAGATCAATTGTATGACCAGATCTACCGGGAGCTTGTGACTATCATGATCAGCGACCCATCAACGATCGACCAGGCAAATAATTTGATGTGGGCAGCTCACAACTTAGAACGTATGGCTGATCGGGTGACTAACATTTGTGAGCGAACGATCTACGTCGCAACAGGGGAGATGAAAGAGATCGATATTTCCGATGACGAATACCGAACCTTCACAAATGGACAAATGCCAAAGTAGAAAGCACCTGAGACCTATAGAAAATTGAGATAATAGAACTGGGTTGTCAATAGCAGCCCAGTTTTTCGTAGACTTAGGGGGAGACTTCAGCGCATTTTGTAATGAACAGACGATTGGGCACGAAGCCGTTCGGCTGCTTGTGAGGCAGTCAAATCACGTTGAGATTCCGCCAACATCTCATATCCAACGCGGAATTTTTTTATGGTTGCCGAGCGCAATAGGGGTGGGTAAAAATGGGCATGCAACTGCCAGTGGGATTGGTCAGCATCAATAGAGGGTGCACCATGCCAGCCCATGGAATACGGGAATGAAGTTTCAAACAGGTTATCATATTTGGTCAAGAGTGATTTCAAGATTTTGGCTAATGATAACTTTTCTGTTGGGGTTAGTTCTGGGAGCGTGAGCACATGACGGCGCGGCAGCAATAGGATTTCGAATGGCCAAAATGCCCAATACGGGATCAATGCTACCCAATGCTCGTTGCTTTCGACCAACCGATCCTGTTGGTTGAGTTCTCCTTCCAGGTAATCGATCAGCATTGGGGCTGGATGCGATTCCCAGTATGATCTTTGGTGTTGATCTTCTTTACTTGGTTCATTCGGCAACTGGTCGCTCGCCCAAATTTGCCCGTGTGGATGCGGGTTTGAGCATCCCATGACCGCACCTTTATTCTCGAACACCTGGACCCACGAGTAGTTTCGAGACAATTCTAGCGTCTGTAAACACCAGACATCAATCACCTTACCAATCGCATGTAGGTCCATCTCTGGCAATGTCAAGTCATGCCGGGGCGAAAAACAGATGACCCGGCAGGTGCCACGTACACGCTGGGCCTGGAAAAGCGACCCTTTGCTGCCGTTAAGGGCGGGAGTATCGGACAGTAAGGCAGAAAAATCGTTCGTAAAGATAAACGTTGAGCTGTACTCTGGATTCTTGGCGCCACCAGCGCGTGCATTTCCCGGGCAGAGATAACAGTTAGGCTCGTAGCTGGGCAGTTCATCCGCTGGTAGTTTCTCAACCTGTCCAAGCCAAGGTCGTTTGGCACGGTGCGGGGAGATTAAGATCCATTCACCAGTCAGCGGATTGAGACGTCGGTGGGGGTAATCGTACATTGGCATCCTAAACAGTCATAAAAAGTGTAAATTCAACCCAGATACATGAGCTGCTTTTGAGTGAGCTCCTATCTCTAACATCCAGAGATAACTATACTAGAGAGCCAAATGCTTTGCCAAGGTAGCCGCTTGGCTGGCATCGGGAGCATAACCATCCGCGCCTATATTAGCAGCGTATTCTTTGGTGACTGGCGCCCCACCAATGATGATTTTTACCTTATCCCTTAATCCAGCTTCTTTAATTGCCGCGATACTTGCCGCCATATTGGGCATTGTGGTTGTCAAGAGGGCTGACATGGCGACCATATCTACCTTGTCGTTTTTGATCGAATCGATGAAAGTTTCGGGAGCTACGTTAGTGCCGAGGTCAATGATTTCAAATCCAGCACCTTCTAACATCATAGCGACCAAATTCTTCCCGATATCATGCAGGTCACCCTTGACAGTGCCGATAGCAATTTTGCCTACGAATTGGATATTTTCTTCCACTAGAAGAGGCTTTAGTATCTTTAATCCTGCCTGCATCGCGCGGGCTGCGATCAACATTTCAGGTACGAAATATTCACCTTGTTCGAAAAGCCGACCTACTTCGCTCATCGCTGGGATCAAGGCCTCGTGCAGCACTGCTGCAGTCCCAACGCCATTGTCAAGAGCTGCCTGAACACGAGCGGTTGTATCGGGCATATTTCCTACTACAACTGCGTCATAGATAGGTTGCAATGTTTCTTCCATACGTATTGCTCCTCAACCTGATGTACTACGTTTGATGCTGATTTTCGTGTTCGCGATTGTGTTTATTGTTAGCTAAAAGATTGCTTTGGGCGGTTCCGTGTGTGAATGAGATGTGGGAGCCAAGATCAAAACACCATTATAACCGACCTGTTCTTTGGGTTTCCCCCGTTTATAAACCGATCGGTTTGGACTGAATTGCCAGCGATCATTGCGCACTCGGATATAGCAATTATGCTGGTTGTGATAAGATTCCCTGGGTTACCGCTGCTCTCTGCAGCAGGTATTTAGCAGTCAGAATAAATCGAGAAACACAATAAGTATTCATGAAGAGGTTTTTATGGGCAAACTAGGCGGTGTAATTTGGGATATGGATGGTGTGCTTGTTGATACTGGGGAATCCCATTACCAATCCTGGCGAGACACGTTGGATGAATACCAGGTGATCCTTACCAAGGAGAGATTTTACGAAACTTTTGGGATGAATAATCGCAGTATTCTCCAATTGTTGATGGGTGATCGTTTCACCGAGTCCCTGCATGATGAGATCAGTAACAAAAAAGAGACTGAATTCCGCAGGATTATCCAGGGTGAAGTGCAGTTACTTCCAGGAGCACTCCACCTGCTTCAGACCTTCTCCCAAGCCGGTCTCCCCCAAGCAATCGCGTCCTCTGGTCCACCCCCAAATATCGATGCCATCGTAGATGCACTAGCTATCCGCCAATATTTTCAAGCCCTCGTATCGGCAGCAGATTTACCAGGGAAACCAGACCCGGCAGTCTTTTTAACTGCCAGCCAACGTATCGGTGTGCCCCCACAGGCCTGTATCGTAATCGAAGACGGTGTAACTGGAGTTTCCGGGGCAAAAAATGCTGGGATGAAGTGCCTGGCGGTAACGACAACAAATCCGGCAGCCAAACTTCTTCTGGCTGACTTAATCGTGGATGGTCTTGATCAAGTGCAAATTGAAGATTTAGAGGCGTTATTCAGTACTTATCCATATAAGCAGTAAATCAATAAAAACCTGCTGGTACTTCACAAAGAACTAGCGGCAGTATACCAGCAGGTTTCACCTATTTGGTTGGGAAGAAATTTACCAAAGCTGGTGGATTTGGTCCTTGATCAGCGAATTGTATATCTCTTTCACTGCCAGCATAGTTTCTGATGGTATTACCGGCAGATCGGATGCAGCAGCATTCTCAATCACTTGTTCAACGCGTTTCGCACCTGGAATCGTACAGGTTACGGCATCAAACATCAAAATCCAGCGCAGTGCAAATTGAGCCATGCTCATTCCTTCAGGCTTGACTGCTTGAAGTTTATCAACAGCCTCAAGGCTCAAGTCATAATCAACTCCCGAGAAGGTCTCGCCAACATCAAAGGCTTCGCCGTGCCTGTTGTAGCGGCGGTGATCGGTCGCATTGAACCGGCTATCTTTGGTGAACTTTCCAGTCAGCATGCCAGAGGATAGTGGAACACGCGCTAAGATACCGACCTGCCGTTCCTGGGCTAATTTGAAAAAGAGATCGGCGGGGCGCTGACGGAACATGTTGAATATTATCTGGATAGATTGAACATTTGGGAACTCAATTGCTTTGAGCGCTTCTTCTACTTTTTCAACGCTGACCCCATAGTATTGGATTTTACCTGCTTGTACAAGATCATCTAACGCGCCAAATGTCTCGGGCATATAGTAAACTTCGGTTGGTGGGCAGTGCAGCTGAACGAGCTCAAGCCGCTCTGTATCCAGATTTTTTAGACTGCGCTCGACGAACGCGGTCAGGTTAGTAAGGTTATAACCATCTGGGACATGAGGATTCAGGCGGCGCCCAGCTTTGGTAATTATGTGAAATTCAGCATCCCGATCCTTTTTTAGCTTTGCAAGCAGCCGTTCGCTACGTCCATCACCGTATACATCGGCAGTATCAAATAGAGTCGTGCCTACATCAACTGCCTTATGCAAAGCTGCGAGCGATTCTTGGTCGTCAACTGACCCCCAGTCGGCACCGATCGCCCAAGCACCGAAACTGATTGTGGATACGTCCCAACCGGTCCTGCCGAATTTGCGATACTGCATTATTGACCTCCTCAATTGATACTTCCAGGTGAATTGTAATCGATCTAAGTTCGATCTTGAATTATAACCAAGTTGAAGAGCACAACCCTTACAGATAACGATTTTCTAGCATACAATTTAGATCAGTATTCACTGAAGACTGCTAATCAATGAGGCATTAGTTGAATAATCACAAAGTTAGCCAAAATCATTTTAAGCTCCCCGTGGTGGTAATCGCCTGCCAAGTTTTCGAGAGCATGCTGAACAGGATGCTCAGCCCCGAGATATGTGAGCAGCTGACATTCTTGGATTACGGTCTGCACTCTCATCCCAAGCAGATGACGATCGCCTTACAGGAGGTCATTGATCAAATCGAAGAGCCGAGCTTGGTTGTTTTAGGATACGGTCTGTGCGGGAATGGGATAGATGGATTGCAATCCCGCCAGCATGTGATCTTAGTCCCCAGGGCAGATGACTGTATTGCGATGTTTTTTGGTTCCTACCAGTCCTTCAAGGAAGATTTTGACGGTAACCCTGGAACTTACTACCTGAGCAAAGGTTGGCTGGAGTCGGGCAGTGATCCCCTGCTTGAGCATCAAGAGTTAGTGGAGAAATACGGGACTGAAACCGCAGATTGGATCATGGAGCAGCAGTACCAGCAT
>JBFENN010000131.1:0-8615 GCA_041551115.1 Anaerolineales bacterium | reverse complement strand
ATTACTCGAAGTATTTACTTGATGATCATTCGGTCGGTGCAAAACTTCAAGGTGTATTGGGTGGAAAGATATGTTCATAGTATCGAGGCTTCGATTGATTTTTGAGTAATAAATTTTTTTTGGTGTGTGGTCTGAATGTTTAGCAGCAGGGCAGGAAACAGTGTGGTCCAATACAGTTAATTACTAGAACAATTGTACTACATTAATCGAGTTTTGGGAAGTGTTCTAGGAAGGGAATTATGCTTCAAGTTTTACAATTTGGGGAAGATGTGCCGTGTTGCTGGAAATGATCCTCCTATCCTAAAAAACCCAATCCATACAATATGACTTCTAAGCAAGGTCATTTCTACTGCTCTCATTGTCAGTCGTATGCCAATTTGTCCTCGATAGATCTTGGAGATGATATCTAAAATTAGGCCCCACTACTTTAGATTAAGGTGATTATGGGTATCCATTGACTGCACATATGAATGGCGATAAACTATTTTCCACTTTAATATGTATACATAATATCTCACAAGAAATTCATATCATTGATACTCAAGTATCCAGGAGAAGCCACATCCATGAGTATTAGCCTGCTCGGTAGGTCTATAGCTACTTCTCCCACATTCGCGCTTAATGATGAGGCGCGGCTGCTGAGAGAACGCGGCGAACCAGTCATCAATATGGGGATTGGGGAACCTAAAAATAAAGCACCCATAACAGCAATCCTGAGTTCAGCTGCCAAACTCGCCACCGGAGAAATTAAATATACACCCCCGGATGGAACCCTTTCCTTGAAAAAAGCCATCATCAACTATATGGAAGATAATTACAACAAGATCGTTGCTCCCGAAAATGTAATTGTCTCGTATGGCGCCAAGCAATCGCTATACAACATCCTGTTTGCAACAATAAACCCGCAAGATGAGGTGATCATTCTGGCACCGTATTGGGTCAGCTACCCGGAAATGGTGAAGATGGTATATGGAATACCTGTAATCATCACTCCTGAGGATGGTGGATTTCACCCCCGGATGGAGGAAATTAAAAGGGCAGTAAGCTCATACACCAAAGCCATCATTGTAAACAGTCCAAATAATCCATCGGGTGTGGTTTATTCACCAGAGTTCATTGCTGAGATTGTAGAATTCTGTGAGCAGAAGAAAATCTATCTTATCATGGATGACATCTACCATAAATTGGTTTTTGATGGCTACCAAGCCGCCAATGCTTACCAATACACTCAGCGGGATCTGGAATCATCGATGGTCCTTGTGAGCAACGGGGTATCCAAAATTTATGGTATGACTGGATTCAGGGTGGGATGGGTGGTAGCACCACGTAGGATGGTAGAGGTGATGACCAATATCCAAGCACAAACAACATCTACCACCTCCGTAGTGCTTCAAGCCGCTGCCGAGGGGGCGTTGACTGGAATGCAATCGGTTGTTGAATCACTGCGATTGACTGTCGAGAACAATCGCAACGTGATCATGCAAGAATTACGATCTTTCAGCGGGGTAAGAGTCGTGAAACCGCAAGGCACTTTCTACTGCCTGCCGGATTTCAAAGCCTTTTGTCCTTCGGCTATCGCAAAGAATTCAGTTGAATTGTCAAAATTCCTACTTAATAAGGCACTCGTAGTAACAGTACCAGGCAAGGAATTTGGCATGGAAGGCTATCTAAGGCTTAGTTTTGCAGGGAGCGTGAAAGACATCAAAGAAGCGGTAGAACGCATTAAGTGGGCAATTGACCCTGATGCACCTAATGACATTTTCATTGGCGACCGAAAGCTAATTAGGGATTGGCTATGAACAATATTCTTGATATCAAAACTCCTGCCCAGAGTCACTCTAGTGAACTGAAATGCGATTATGGACTTGACAGCCTGGGCTTAGTCAACCTCAACCGCATCTATTGGAACCTACCCAGTGAAGCTCTGTATGAAGAAGCGATCTTTCGTAATGAGGGAAAGATCTCAAAACATGGTCCATTGGTCGTTAATACCGGCAAGCATACTGCGCGGGCAGCAAATGATAAATATGTTGTTCGCGAACCCAACACAGAGGGACACGTTTGGTGGGGGGAATATAACCGGCCTTATGGAACCGAAAAATTCAATGAACTTTTCAATCGAGTACAAGGTTTTTTACAAGACCGAGATGTTTTTGTCCAAGATTGTTTTGCAGGAGCGGATGAAAATTACCGCTTACCGATAAGAATCATCACGGAATACGCATGGCATAGTCTCTTCACGCGTAATATGTTCTTGCTGCCAAAAACTCAAGAAGAATACCGCCGTCATTTTCCCGATTTCACCGTCATTGCGGTACCATCATTTAAGGCATTCCCACAAATCGATTCCACGAATTCTGATACTGTAATCGTGCTTAATTTCGAACAAAAGCTCTGCATTATCGGTAATTCGGGTTATGCAGGGGAAATAAAAAAATCAATATTCACGATAATGAATTACCTACTGCCGCTTGACGGGGTGATGACGATGCATTGCTCTGCAAATGTGGGCGAGGATGGCGAAGCCGCGCTCTTCTTTGGGCTATCTGGTACTGGGAAAACTACATTGTCAGCCGATCCTCGGAGAAGACTAATCGGGGATGATGAGCATGGCTGGAGCGCTGAGGGTGTTTTCAACTTTGAAGGCGGGTGTTATGCAAAAGTTATTGCACTTTCACCAACAGCTGAGCCCCAAATCTATGCCTGCACCAGTAAGTTTGGCACCATCTTGGAAAATGTAGTTTTTGACAAAACGACCCGGGTAATTGATTTGGATGATGATTATTTCACGGAAAATACACGCGCATCATACCCGCTGGATTTCATCCAGAATGCTCTCCCAGAAAAAAAGTCCGGTCATCCTAAAAATATCGTTTTGCTTACTTGCGATGCATCTGGCGTGATGCCGCCAATAGCAAAACTATCTCCTGATCAGGCGCTCTACCACTTCATTTCCGGATATACAGCTAAAGTAGGAGGAACGGAAATTGGATTAGGTGAAGAACCCGAAATCACTTTCAGCGCCTGCTTTGGAGGCCCCTTCATGGTTCACCATCCAGCTTTTTATGCTGACTTATTGAAGCGCAAGATTATTCGCCATAATGCCAATTGCTGGCTGCTGAATACTGGATGGGTAGGGGGTCCATACGGAGTCGGGAAAAGGATAAGTATCAGCTATACCCGGGCCATGTTGAATGCCGCGCTAAATGGAGAGCTACTAAATGTCGATTATAAGGTAGACCCGGTTTTCGGATTCGAAGTACCATTGAGTTGCCCACAGGTTCCTGATAACGTGCTTGATCCTTCTTCCTCATGGTCAAGCGAAGAAGCATACATGAAACGCTACCGTTCACTTGCATCACGCTTTATAGATAATTTTAAGCGTTACGCTCAAGAAACCGCCCCAGAAGTTAGAGCTTCGGGTCCCAAAATTTAGACCGGGTAAGAGATTGGGCGATCTATATACCCAATCTCTTTTGTTCATCCAAACTCGATATTGCTACAGGCTGTCTAAATATGAATATATTTTTTTACGATCTAGGATAAAGAACAAATCCCAATACATTCAAAAAATCTGGTTGGCATTGGTAAAAAAACAGGAAATGCTCACAAGGCATTCCTTTTCTATTGTAGATGAGGGAGTATTAGGGCACCCAATCCAATGGACTGCGGACAGCCTTTGGACTTCAATTGAGGACATGCACAAAAATCATCTTAGTTAGGATATGCTTGTAGATTGGGATTCCTGAACTAAGTGTGTACCAGAGCCAGCTTCGAGCAAATGGGTCGTGGAGGAGTGCCATATCCATTTTTTGAAACTCTTTTGTCCACTCCCGCTTTTTGAGCAGCGTGCCGAACAACCTTATACAATACAGTAGGATGTAAATGGTGGCGTCTTACCACACCCTATTCTGGATCTGTGGGTCGTTGAGAAGCAGGAAGGACACGCTGCATCCTTGCCCACTTGGTATATTTGCTTACAATGCTGAATGTAAACGGGCTTGTCTACAGCCATTTTTAGATCTTCCTGATGAAAAAGATTATTTTAGCTATACGGATGTGGTTCAATTTGTGAGACTAACAACTATTTGCTGGGGGGATTCGCTCCGTTTGCCAATCGCACGATCATGCGTTGATTGCCAAAATCTATATTTTTTACACGTAATCACAATCATTCCTGCTAGCACATACCGCTACCGTAAAGCAGCCTAGTAATCAGACCAGTAGCACCTTTACTATTTAGAAAGATTTTCAAAGTACAACGTGAGGCTTTACTACAGTTGTAAGGTGGGTTGAACGCTTGGCAGCGGTCAGCTTTCCATATCTTGGGGATGGATCCTATGGTGAAAAAGTATTTCCCCGCACCCTAATCTACGCAGGATAGTTCCTTTTGATAGGCAAACAGTTCGAGACACTTTACGTCTCGAACCTGGTCGAGAATAGTTTCGATTTGTGTTGTCGTAGGGGAACTTCAAATCCGTATTTATGCTACACTATTCGTATAATGTATGCCCATTCTAGTCTTTGGGAGTCTGAAATATCTGCTAGTATCCCAAGAGTTCTATTGTGCCTAAGACGTTCAAGAGTTGTGATGGGCAATCCCTACCAGTTCATAAGGTAATTTAGCGCGTATGAAACCAGAGCGATTATCAAGAAGCATTATCTATCAAAGTCCCTGGGTCAACCTTTTCCTTGATAAAGTGAAATTTCCAAACGGGCATGTGATTGATGATTATCACCTATTGGACTTTCCCCACGCCGCAGTTACGATCATCGTGGAAAACGATGTGGGGAATATCATTTTCGCCCGTATTTGCCGCTATACTACCGGCTTGACCGAGTGGGAGTTGCCCGCAGGCGGTATAGAGATTGGAGAAACTGAGGTTGAAGCCGCTCAGCGCGAAGTACTGGAGGAGACTGGATACTCTTCAGTAGATCACCAGTTGATTTACTCATATTATCCAATGAACGGAAGCGCTAATAAACTGTTCCATGTCGTGCATTGTAAAGCCATTGAGCGTGTTCAAGAATACGATCCAAATGAAGTTAGCGAAACTCGATGGTTTACAAAGGATGAAGTCAAGCTGATGATAAAAGAAAAAGTTGTTACCGACGGCTTCAGCTTGACCGCTTTGTTGTTATGGTTAATGGATTAGCCTTACATTCCATCAAGTTGTCTACCCCAGCCTTAACCGGACTCGAGGGATTCAAACCACAAAAACGAGCAGATTATTGCCGAAAAGATTGCCGACATCATTATACTGACCAAGGCCCGCGTATGTGCTGGGCCATATTCCATTTGGCAGCCAATACGAGGAGACAATGAGAAGATATGTGTGGGTGCTTACAGTCCTTCCACTATTAGGCTCCGCTTGTGTTGGAGGTCACACACCTGACAACATTCCCAAGCCTACGCGGTCCCCAATCACATGGGCTACAAGTGTCCCTACCCGGATACCCACAGCCACGGTTGTGCCCTTCTCTTCCACACCCACCGCTCTGCTAGATGTACTTGTGGACAGCGGACGGAGACTTGAGGGCAACAGGACCTTCTCCATCGCGTGGGGAGACTTGGATCGGGACGGTGACCTGGACGTCCTAGTCGCCAGCTATCTAACTCCTGGCAATGTGTGGCGGAACAATGGCACGGGAGACTTTGAAAAGGGACAGACCGTGGGTATTGAAACAGGTCATGGGGCTGCACTGGGTGATTTGGACGGTGATGGCGACCTGGATGCCTTTGTCATCCATAATGGCAACGTAGACCAAGTATGGTTGAATGACGGAACGGGATACTTGACCGACAGCGGTCAGCGACTGGGCCAGCCAGAAGACGCAACGACTATGGTTACACTAGGGGACGTGGACAACGATGGCGACCTGGACGCGCTCACCACACAATACCAGCAGCCTGTCAAGTTTTGGGTAAACGATGGAACAGGCATGTTTGCGGCTCGCGAGGCTGGACCTGGATCCGACGCCTTGAGCGGAGCGTTGGGAGACCTGGACGGCGACGGCGACCTAGATGTTCTGGTTTCATTTGTTGAGAAACCGGACCGGATTTGGCTCAACGATGGGCGAGGAGCCTTCGCTGAAACCGAGCAGGAATTAGGTGGCGATTCTGGCTGGGGGAGAGCTGCCCTAGGAGACGTTGACAGCGATGGCGACCTGGATGCTTTTGTTTCGAACTCAGTAGACGGCGACACCATCTGGTTCAACACCGGGGGAGCGCAGGGTGGGACTCTGGGAGTCTTTGCCAGCAGTGGCCAGATACTCGGAATTGGGAGCCATGCGATCTTGGGAGACATGGACGGCGACAAGGATCTGGATGCAATTACCTGCCAGGGGCTGTGGTTGAACAACGGGGACGGAACGTTTCGTGATACCAGCACTAGATTTAACGTAGCAGGCTGTGGTGGTGTATCGCTGGGCGATTTCGACGGTGACGGTGACCTGGATGCTCTCTTCGCAAGTCACAAGCGAGACAACGAACTGTGGCTTAACAAAGCCAACTAGCAAGATGTCAATGTGTGTTCTTTCGGCGGCGCAACAAATTACTGGAGCGGATTAAGGATACGCAGTGAATCGGGCCCAAATGAAGCATTAGCGCTCATAAGCTTCAAGCTTTGTGGATGATCTTATACACCACAATCAAGAAGCTACTCAGAAAGTTCACTCATCAGATTTCGCAATTTTGTACAAATAGAGATTGGACGATCTACATGCCCAATCTCTTTAGTGGAAATCAAAGATACAGATACAGAAGCAGTCAGATTATAAACTCCTGGTACCGGGCTACCAAGCGTCCTGGTACCCGACCTTTTATGAGGGTACCACCATGTTCTTGTTCTATCCGTTCGATTTTCCCTTGATCATGAAATAGTGCAATTAAACCACCCTCGTTATACGGCAGCCGTACTGTTAGCGGGGTATAGGTCTCAAACAACTGCTGATTCACTGCGGCTAGCAATTCTGATATCCCATAACCTTTGAGGGCTGAGATTGCGACAGAACTAGCTAACTCCGTACTCATGTCTAGTGCGCTCTTGGGATCGGGTAATAAATCAATCTTATTCAAGACCGTGAGGATTGGTATATGGTCTGCGTTGATATCATGGAGCGTTTGCAAGACAGCTTCAGAATGTTCAGAAGCGCTTTGGTGTGTAACGTCAATAAGATGCAGTAAGAGATCAGCCTCAGCAATCTCCTCGAGGGTTGCCCTGAAAGCTGCGATGAGTTCGGTTGGGAGTTTTTGAATAAAACCAACCGTATCGGTGACAAGAGCGAGTTGACCACCCGGAAGCTCTATCCTGCGCGTGGTTGGGTCTAGAGTGGCAAATAACTGGTCAGCTACATACACTTCAGCATCTGCCAACTTGTTCAATAAAGTTGATTTTCCCGCATTAGTATATCCAACCAGGGCTACAACCGGGATACGTGACCTTTTCCTTCTAGAGCGGTACTGCTGGCGATGGACACGGACTTTTTCTATTTCCTTTTTTAGTTGACCGATCCTGCGGCGGATCTCCCTGCGATCTACCTCTAGCTGGGTTTCTCCGGGACCGCGCAGTCCTACACCACCAACGCTTCCCGATCTACCGCCTCCGCCACCTGCCTGCCGAGCTAAATGTGTCCAAGCACGCGTGAGCCTGGGGAGCAGGTATTCATACTGTGCCAATTCCACCTGAAGGGCACCCTCGCGTGTACCAGCATGCAAAGCAAAAATATCCAGAATCAAGGCTGTCCGATCTATAATGCGAGCTTGATTATCAAAGATCTTCTCGAATTCTCGCAAATGACGCGGTGATAATTCATTATCAAACACAATAACATCAGCATTTACTTCACCTGCGAGGGCTTTGATTTCCTCAACCTTCCCTGATCCAACAAATGTTTTTGGATTTGGCGCAGCTTTGCGCTG
Organism: Anaerolineales bacterium; assembly: GCA_041551115.1. Classification (GTDB taxonomy): domain Bacteria; phylum Chloroflexota; class Anaerolineae; order Anaerolineales; family UBA4823; genus DAOVXM01. The sequence continues at coordinate 694 of JBFENN010000131.1, read as the reverse complement.
AGATAATTGGCCAACAACGTCCAACCCCGCCGTATCTGCCAGTAAAGCCAGCTCAGAAAGCGAGTCTTCAAGGCTCAGCAGCTGCTCTTCACTGCGGATTTCCACACCTACCAGGAATGCACGTTCCACTGGTCGTGCAGTTGGTTCTGGCACCTTTTTAGTCATCATAAATTTTGTATTCCTCTCGTTTCAATACTTGCTCAAAAATACGTAGTTTCAATTCATCCGTGAAGTTAACAATAGATCACTCTGCACCTGATCCCAGGAGCATTACGGACAGATTCCAAGTTGAAGAAATACCAGTCTTACGGCCAACAGGTTTGTCTGATCAGCGGGGATTCCTTCTGTCTTTTCAGAGCTATTTTACCAGTACTGGCATCGCTATCGCTATCTATTTCAGCAGTATAAATTATCACGGCATCTGCGCGGTGAGCCAGGCCTGCAGTGTACTGCCAACAATCTGCATACTTTCAGCCGAAATCTTATCGAGTGTGTCGTCAATCGTATGCCAATAAGGATAATTAAAATCGATGATATCTATGGCTGGAATCCCAGCCTGCAGGAAAGGAATATGGTCATCTAGGATGGCTTTATACGGTTGATTAATAAAATAATCAGCATATCCTAATTCTGCAGCTTGCTCCCAGATGCTCGCTGCCAATTCAGGATCGGAATTCTTCTCAAGATGGATGTT
>JBFENN010000130.1:0-8620 GCA_041551115.1 Anaerolineales bacterium | reverse complement strand
CTAAAAATTTGATTGGCGGACAATTTGAGTGATCGTCCGCGACAAGATTTGTCCTAAATCCTGTAATTTAACCGCATCAATTTGGTCGAATGTATCCGCAACAGGTGATGCGAGTTCTTGTTGCCAGCTGAGATAGATGGAATTCCCGCGTTCGATGCGGATAATTTGTAGGTCACGCAGCTCCTCTGCATTCTCATTTGTTATGGCAATATCCAATTCTTCAGCATTTGTTTCAACTAGTTCAGCCAGATGTTCGCTTGAATATGGATGAATAAAGATCTCATCCGCACCTGCACCTGCATAATCTAGTTGAAACAAGATTTGCGGTGATAATGGTGGGTTTGAGCGCGGTGACGGCAGATGACGGAATGAATCAGCGGAGTTGATAAATGCTTGCGCAGCCGGATCACTTAAACCCTCCCCTCCCCAAGCGATAAATAAGACCGAGCGGCGCGGTTCCAGCTTTTGTTCTTCCCACAAGCGTGCAACCTCCAATAATATGCCGATACCCGATGCATTATGGTTCGCACCAACAAAGGTCGTCCCGTCGGGATCAACTCCCAAACTATCATAATTCGCAAACATGACAACCATCTCGTTAGCAAGTTCATAATCAGAACCAAGTTTGTATCCGAGAATAATTGGAACTGTGACCTCTTCAGGATCCTTAAACGATATTTCCATTTGCACGATGGTATTCAAGAGCTTGGTATACCAACCATTTCCGCTCTGAGCAATATCAGTTTGGTTGTTGAACAATTCAGGGATGCTTAAGTTGTCCAGAGAGAGCATCTGAGCTGCCACTTCAGGGCGAATCCGGAAAATTGGTACACTCGGTTCAGCCAAGTATTCTAAATTTGGATCAGCAAGTTGAATCTGTGAACGGATATCATCTCGCGAATTCCCAACCACCCATAAAATTCCACGCCCACCCCGGATGATTATTTCATTAGCAATGTTTTCTGGGGCATTTCCTTCGAATAACATTACTATCGTATCCCGTAAATCTAATCCTTTATAACTCTCCCAATTCATGGTCTCAACTTCTCGATTGAATCCGAGAAATGTGATTGGATATTCGATTTGTCCACTCCCGGCATGCCCGGCAATCAGGTATCCGAAATCAATCTGATGGCGATACTCACGAACTACGCCTTTTTTTGCATCAACCAATGCAAGCTTTGGTTGAGAGGCTGGGTAAACCAGCTGGGTTGAAAGCGGATATGTATAGCTACCATGTTTCCAACCAGGCTGTAAACCATATGCTTGGAATGTCTCTGCAATATATTCAGCAGCTTGGTTACCACCGGGTTGACCAGTTCCCCTACCATTCATCGCACTTAGGTCGCGTGCGTGAGCGTAAGCAACCTGTGAATCAAAAGATTTTGCCAACTTATTGAACCATGGAGCTGGACCAGTATTGTTGATGATAAAAACCGTCCCAAAAGTAATCAGTGCCGCGACCAATATCATTCTTTTCTTGAGCAGGATCGAAGTGTTTACATACCTTTTTTCCATTAACCGGCGTAAACCCTCTCCGAAAGAATTAAATCCTAGTACTGCAACGAAGAATGCCACAGCGGGAGGAAATACAACGAATGGTTTTGCCCGCAACCAACGATAGCCTTCTGCCAACATCGCTCCCCATTCTGGCACTTCTGATAGGGTCACAACATTTATCCCGGTGATCTCATCACCAGTCGCAATATGACTGCCCCCCCCGATGTAGACACCAACAAACCCAAGCTCTCCTAGCAGAATTAGAACGGCACCAACCTCTAAGAAAGTTATGACCAACAATTTCGGCAAAATATTCGGTATTACATGCCTAACCGCAATCGTAAAGTTGCTAGCACCAACAGCGTACGCCCCCTCGATATATGGCATCTTTCGAATTACAAGAAATTCGCTACGTATATACTGGGCGATTTCTGTCCAACCAATGATGGATAGCGCAATAATAAATACTGGCAATCCACGACGGATATCAAGTGCATAGATTATGATCATACTGCTGATCAGCATAGGAATTGCCGTCAACACTCCAATCACCCCCATGACGACTTGATCTCCAGGTTTCCCTTCATGCCAACCGGCATATGCACCAATGATCAATCCTAAGACGATTCGAACCATGGTAATAAAGGCGCACAGTACTAGCGTATTACGGGCGCCGTAGAGAAGCATGCTGAGAATATCATTCCCCCACTCATCTGTGCCTAATGGATACTCTTGTGATGGTTCAAGAGGCGGATGCACCCAAACGCCGCGTTCGCTATCGTAATGAGAAACTACATGTTGGCCGCCTATATATGGGTTAATTGGAGCTATCAGTGGACCAAATAATACAATAGCGAACAAGCCAACAACAATCAAACCGCCCAGCAATAAGGCAGGGTTCAGAAAAAAATCCCGTACAGATAAGCGTTGTCCAACTCTTGTGCTACGACCATTCTGCTCCCCTTCCTGCCTGTCAACATCTCCAATGCCAAATAGCCGCTGGTATTGGACGCGCGGATAGAGCAGTAACTTGCCAATCTCTTTAAGCTGCCTCATTGCTCTCCCTAATCCTTGGATCGATGAAGCGGTAAGAAATATCCAACATAAAATTCACAACCAGGAATGTCAAGCCCATCAATGCTGCAAGTGTGACAACTAACGCTGTCTCCCTTTGGTTGATCCCCTCCAGCATGCCAAGTCCCATGCCAGGCCAGACGAACAAGAATTCAACGATCGGCAAACTGCTTAGTGAAAACCTTAGAGAAACGCCTATTGCTGTCAATAGAGGAACAGCAACGTTGCGAACAGCGTGGAAACTCACTGTTTGGTTTTTTGTTAACCCCTTGGAAAATGCTGTCCTGATATAATCTTCGTCCATAATGTGGTTGAATGACATAAACGCCGCGCGAGTAATATGGGCGAGAGGGCGCGCTGCGAGTACTAACACTGGTAGCAGCATGTGTTTGTAATCCCATCCGAACCCTGCCACGCTGACTAAAGTTTTTCCGAAGATCCGAAGATAGTAGATTTCACCTTGGCGGAGCAAAAGGCCTGCAAAAAAAGACGGAGTAGAAATTCCAATTACTGTAACTGTTAATACCGGGAGAACCCACATCTTCCGCTTCGTTAATGCAGCAAAAGCGCCTGCTAATAGCCCGAAGAAAGTCGCCATCATCATTGCGCTCAGCAATAATCCCATACTATTGATATAGGCTTCAGCGGCGATATCTCTCACACGGATTAACCCGTAAGATGTCTCCACATAACCGAAATTTCCTCGAATAATTCCCGTTAGGAATGTCTGAGATTGGTCCCATGCACGCTGTGATTGGGAGATCACATCATAATCAGCGCGGCTAGAATCAGAATTATTTACCATTTGCATACCGAGATGTGTGAAGAACACAATGCACAGCAGCACAAGGATGATAAATGAAACGCGGCGCCAAAAGAAGTTTAACATTCGAGAAGATTCCAGGCGGAGATTGAAATTGGCACAATCATTCTCTATTGATATTTAATTATGTCAACAAAGGTTCAATTCCAAACCGGATTAGGGATAATCGAAGGGAAAAAAAGCATCAATCGTGAAATCAGCCAGTTTTTGCAGTTATTTCATCGCTTGATAACAGGAAATTATAGAAACAATTAATGTAACTACATCAGGTGCTCCGGCAATCTTACAGCAACAACTTCACCCTTTGCTGTAAGCGTATTTCCTGCAATCAAATCAATTTGTACGGTCACTTTTCGGTCAGATAATCCTAGCACTCTTCCGCGTAATTCAAGCTGAATACCTAAGGGGGTGGGTTTGAGATAGTCAATATGTAGGGATCCAGTCACATATCTTAGGGACGGCTCGGTATCCATCTCCCGATCCTGTGCCCGGTAAGCTGCGGCAGCTGCAGTCCCAGTACCATGACAATCGATCAGCGAAGCCAATAATCCGCCATAAACATAACCCGGGATGGCAATATGGTATGGTTTTGGTGTATATCTAGCGACCGAAAATTCTCCCTCCCAATAACTTTTCAGCTGGATGCCATGATCGTTCAATCGACCACACCCATAGCAATGGGCGGTGTTTTCCGGATAGTAATCTTGAAAAGCCAACTCTCCCATCCTGATCTCTCCTACACGTATAATTTACTAGAAACGAGCCACACTTAACCAAGGTAGATTTTCATAGAAATTTTACCATCTGAAGTTTCCCATTATTCTCGGAGACCGTCTAAATAAACAAGCCCCCGGCAGCCCTGAACCAATGACTCACCGAGGCTGAGGGTATAATTCATTTTCGAGCTATGTGAAAGGCCCACATCTCGACTGCAGCATGATCATACATTCGGATATCCGGTGGAATGAAAGGCTATAGAGCTGGGCGAGTCGACTCATCGGACCAACCACCCATGGGAACATTCTGACATCTTATTAGGTGCCATTCACCTCGCCCCAGACTTTATGAGATACACAAATATTCTGCTCAAATCAAATAATTTCTAAAATGGATCGTCTTGAGATGCGAACAATTCCTGCCTATACCGGAGTCTTACCATATCTAACATCTGCTCAAATGATCGAAGTCGATCGAGCTATGATTGATGACTACCAGATCCTGCTAGTACAAATGATGGAAAATGCCGGTCGTGCTTTAGCCGAATTAGCTCGTCAGCGCTTCCTAGAAGGGAGTCCCGGAGGAAAGCGAGTTCTGGTGATTGCTGGGAAAGGTGGAAATGGTGGTGGAGCCCTAGTCGGTGCAAGAAGATTAGCAAATTATGGTGCTGAGGTTAACATCCTGCTTTCAAAACGAGAAAGTGACTATGTTGGTGAACCAGCACGACAGCTCAATACCATTAAACAAATGGGGCTTGACACCTATTCCCGCCTAGATCAAATCGAAAACTGCGGCATTGACCTCATCATCGATGGGCTCATTGGATACTCTTTGCATGGTGCTCCGAGGGGAACCGCAGCTGATATTATCGTTTGGGCAAACGAGCAAAACTGCCCAGTGCTATCTCTAGATATTCCTTCCGGTATCGATGCTGATCGAGGGGCAATCTATGATCCAGCCATAAAGGCTAGCGCAACATTAACCCTAGCATTGCCCAAAATTGGGATGAGATCTTCAACTACAAAACTGTATCTCGGCGAGTTATACTTAGCTGATATTAGTGTTCCCCCAGGACTCTATGCCAAGGAACCATTAGGAATAACGGTGGAAAATGTATTTTCCAAAGCCGATATAATTTATTTACCTCAAATCACATTGTCTTGATACCTTACCAACTGGAGGCAAAATTCGTGGAATTGAACGAGTTTATTCATTCACAATCATATATGCTCCTTGATGGCGCAATGGGAACAATGCTGTTTAACAAAGGTTTGGCATCAGGCAGCTCACCAGACGAATGGAATCTGAGCCACTCCTTAGAGGTGCGTAGTGTACACCGCATGTACATTGATGCTGGCTCACAAATCATCTTGACGAACACTTTTGGTGGTAGTCGTCTTCGCCTAGCACAACACCATCTAGAAAGTAATACCCGCTCGATCAATAAAGCAGCAGCAGAAAACGCACTTGAGGAAGCTGAAGCCGGTCAAAGAAAAGTGTATGTCGCTGGCTCAATGGGACCGACCGGCAGCTTGCTAAAACCCTATGGACCACTAGAACCTACACAAGTGAGCGATACCTACGCAGAACAAGCTGAGGCGTTGCGAGATGGTGGCGTTGACCTGCTCTGGATTGAAACAATCAGCGACCTGAATGAAATTACTTTGGCAATTGAAGGAGCGCAGTCAGCCACTGACCTACCGATCTGCGCAACCATGACTTTTGAAAAAAACGGACGAACCGTAATGGGCGTGAAACCAGAACAAGCCCTGGAAAGGCTCATCATTTTTGAACCATTAGCCTTGGGGGCAAATTGCGGCACCGGTCCGGAGGAAATCGAAGCAGTTATCGAAATAATGCATCAATCAAATCCTGATATTCCCTTAATCGCAAAGGCAAATGCCGGGATTCCTCAAATAATTGGTGGCCAAGTTGCTTACGATGGTACACCTGAGATTATGGCTGAATATGCAAGAAATATTAAACAGATTGGTGCAAAATTGATTGGCGCGTGCTGCGGTAGCACTCCTGAACATATTGCAGCGATGTCCAACGCCTTAGGACAATAGCAAAGCTCATAACCACTTAGATTTAAGGTTTCCATGGATCAAACACCCATTTCCCACAAAGTGAATGTTATCTGCTGCGAACTAAATGGAATCTTAAATCTAAATACCACAGAGATCCTACATACAACCATTTCTTGATAACGAGGTGACACAAATGTCAGACCCCAATCCTAGCGATAATACAAATGTCACTGGCTCATATACTTACAAGGCTGAAACCAGACAATTACTAAATATACTTATCCACTCGCTCTACACCGATCGAGATATTTTCTTACGGGAGCTGATATCCAATGCATCAGATGCCCTGGCACGCTTGAGCTTTGAAACCCTAACCAATCGGGATATTTTTGATTCAGAAGCGGAATTAGCTATTCGTATCAGCACAGATAAAGAAGGAAATACGTTGACCATATCTGACTCTGGTATAGGTATGTCGGCAGAGGAGTTGATCGAAAACTTAGGGACAATCGCCCACTCTGGAGCCCGTGCTTTTGTTGAAACGGTCAAAACCCAGTCAGGAAATATTGCTGACGTAATTGGCCAATTTGGTGTTGGGTTCTATTCAGCGTTTATGGTGGCGGATTGGATTAAAGTTGTCTCGCGTTCGTATAATGTCGAATCACAAGCAGTTGTGTGGTTCTCCGATGGTTCTGATCAGTACAACATAGAGAGAACTGAGAAAGACACTCGCGGAACAGATGTGATCATCAAACTAAAAGATGATGCGCAAGAATTTCTCGAAGAATCACGCCTGCGCGAAATCATAAAACGGCACTCAGACTTTGTCGCTTACCCTATATTCCTTAATGAACAAGAAGAACAAATCAACCGTCAGACTGCCATTTGGCGGCAGCAGCCACGTGAGGTCAGCACTGAAGAATATGAGGATTTCTACCGCCAGTTAACATTGGATTTCAACCCGCCACTTCAAACAGCCCATATGACGGTTGACGCCCCTGTGCAAATGTATGCTTTACTTTATATCCCGTCATCACCAGAAAAGAACATGTTCTCATTACGGAAAGAAGATGGGCTCCAGTTATACTCCCGTAAAATCCTGATCCAAGATTACTGTCGTGACCTACTCCCAGAGTACTTCGGGTTCGTAACTGGATTGGTTGATTCGGAGGACTTGCCGTTAAATGTATCACGTGAGAGTGTCCAAACCAACCGGATCATGGTGAACCTTAAAAAAATAGTGACAAAGAAAGTAATTGAGACGATTGAAGAAATTGCTGAAAAGGATCAGGAAAAATACACTAACTTCTGGGAAGTCTATTCAAATTTCATCAAACAAGGCGTGGCCATGGATGATGAGTACAAAGAAAAACTCTATCCGCTGCTCCGTTTTAAGACCAATCTAGATATCCAAAATTGGACCACCCTGGCTGATTATGTCACCCGCATGAAGGAAGATCAAGAAGCGATCTACTACCTATTGGGGGATGATGAAAAATCTGTCATATACAGTCCTCATCTGGATATTGTCCGGGACCTCGACTATGAGGTGCTCCTGATGACAGATCAAATCGATGCTTTCATGTTGGTGAATCTCAAGAAATTCGGTGAACATGAACTCATCAATATAGCTAGTGCCGATATACCTGTTCCAGAAAATGCAGACGATGAACAGCCTGAGGATGAAGAAAAGGACAGCCGGGAAGATGATCATGCCCCCCTGATCAAACTTATCAAGGACGTCCTGGGAGATATGGTTGTCGACGTGAGAACCACAAACCGGTTGTCTGGATCCCCGGTTCGACTGGTTGAACCTGAAGGTGCGCCTAACTTAGAAATGCAGAGGGTCTACCGTTTGCTTGACCGGGAGTATGAAGTTCCAAAGAAAGTGCTCGAGATTAATCCTAAACACGAGATATTCCAACAGCTAGCAACGGATAAAGTTGATGAGAATTTAGCCAATCTAGTGATCCAACAACTCTACAACAACGCACTGCTGGTGGAAGGGCTGCATCCAGAACCTGCGAGTATGGTATCTCAAATCCAGGAATTGATCGAGTATTCTTTGCAGGATAAATCCTGAATTCATATTTTAGGCTGGGGAATTGTCGCGATCGCAGGCAATTTTCGGCTACCGCAACGCAGGTTGAATGTAGGTCACGTCGAGAGAAATATCCTGAGCATTAAACTCAGCTATTGATCCGGACGCGATTAACATTCACCCTACCTGTCTGAATTATCTTACCGATCGTATATTTTTAAATGACGTACATATTTTCAAGAAGTCTCCCCCACGGTAATGAATGTACTTGTGGTTAAGTTGTAATACAGATGGATTACTCGAAGTATTTACTTGATGATCATTCGGTCGGTGCAAAACTTCAAGGTGTATTGGGTGGAAAGATATGTTCATAGTATCGAGGCTTCGATTGATTTTTGAGTAATAAATTTTTTTTGGTGTGTGGTCTGAATGTTT
>JBFENN010000129.1:0-8639 GCA_041551115.1 Anaerolineales bacterium | reverse complement strand
TATCCGAGCAGCAGCTCCAGAGGCAGAAGAGACAATCAGCTATCAAATGCCAACTTTTAAGCAGTATGGCAATCTAGTGCATTTTGCTGCTCATAAAAATCATATTGGCTTCTACCCTACTCCTTCCGGGATAGAAAAGTATAAAAATGAACTCGCACCATATAAGTGCAGCAAAGGAGCTGTGCAGTTTCCTCTAGACAAGCCAATTCCATTTGATATAGTAAGCAAGATCGTAAACTTCAGAGTAGCAGAAAATATAACCAAAGCCAGGGAGAAAACGAAGCAGAAAAAATAAACTTACCAAGAAAAAAAATTCGGGTGTATTGGGAAATGGAAAATCGGGTTGTGATATATATCGGGTTTTTGTGCAATATTCCTGCACAAGGATGGAATGTTAGCGAAGCACCCGTCAACTGTGAGTCGGAGAGTGGCTGACTACGTGCACCTGCGTTAGGTAGTTGCTACGGCACAGGTTAGAATGAATGCATGATCCCGAACGCCGTTGTGGTTCGTCTTAACGCGGCTCTGTGGGGTTTTTAGGTAAAATGAACAATTGAAAGTAGTTTGTGCGGTTTGTATCCTGACATTCACGAGGTAACTCAATCCTCTGCTCAAATAGGAGGCGATGTGCATCCGTTAGCGTACTTGCTGGTGGCTGTTATTGGGCTGCACCTAGTGTCATGCAGTCCGTCCAAGCCTACTGCTTCACCGAACTCGGATCCTGATACCGATTCACCGCACCAGCTACAAGTCGCAGATATCCCTCATGTTATTCAAGTGGCAGAACTATCTGGACATACGGGAGCCGTCTACACCATCAGCTGGGCACCGGATGGCAACTCCTTTGCTTCAGGCAGCTCTGACGGCATGATCAGGATTTGGGATGCCACAGCAAACGAAATTATCCGGGTGATCGATGGCCAGCAAGGCAGTGTCTGGGGTGTAGCATGGTCGCCCACTGGCAATCAGCTTGCCACAGTTGGCAGCTATGGAACTGTCAAGTTATGGAATCCGACCACCAGTGAACAGCTAACAAAAATCCAGGCTGATCTTGGGGGTGCCAGTACAATTTTCTGTGTTGCCTGGTCACCTGATGGTACCCAGCTGGCAATCGGGAACAACAGCGGTTCGGTTCTGATCTTCGATGCAACTTCTGGTAACGAAGTAGAATCTTGGCCCGGACATATTGATGGCGGCATTTCCACTGAGGTCATAGCTATCGCTTGGTCGCATAATGGAAAAAGTATTGCTTCTGGGGGGCTAGATTTCGCCATTCGTTTGTGGGATCCTAGCTCTCCAACCAGCGGTCCAGTATTGCGCGCAGATACAGCTCGCCGCAATGATATCAATGGCTTGGCTTGGTCACCGGATAGCCATTTGATAGCCGCCGCCAGCCAGGATGGTGTCTCTCGAATTTGGGATCCGGCAACTGGAACCTTAGTCCGCGAGATTGGCAAATTTGGGGGTTGGAAGCGCGGTATCGCCTGGTCTGCAAACGGGCAACTACTCGCCACTACAGGTCAAGATCAACTCGTCCAAATCTGGGATACTGAGACTGGCGCGCAATTAGCTGAACTGTCCGGTCATGCTGCTCCAGTGTGGAGTGCGGCTTGGTCGCCGGATGGCAGTACGTTAGCTACCGGCAGCGGGAAATATGAAATCTCAGGTGGTGATACAAGCATCCGTCTCTGGAGTGCACCGTGAGAATTTCTCTACCGATGAATGATCGGTTTTCATGAAAGAGTCTCGAGACTAATCCGGGAAGGGAAAATGGAAAATCCACATGTTTCACCTCAAGATATTCGCCATTTTATCTATACAACTTTTGCTAGCAATTCAAGACCGCCAACGAGCCGTGAGATAGCAGATCATTTCAATGTAGCTACTAATTGCATAGATCAGGGTCTCGCTAGATTAGCCGAAACTCATGATATTGCACTCGCACCTGGATCGTTTTCAATTTGGATGGCGCACCCATTCTCTGGTCTCCCAACAAACTATGTTGCTAAAGTTGACAGAAAAAGGTATTGGGGTAATTGAGTGTGGGACATCCTGGGCATTTCTGCCATTCTACAGCGAAATGCCAGAGGCTATGCCCCGTGTGGGTGTGGCAAATGTAAAGAGGTACTAGACATAAAGATAAACATCGGTCTCCCGTTGACAACGGACTGGATCGTTCATTTTGTTGTCCCAGCAAAACGATTTTGGGAGAAAATTGGCTACACCTGAGCAACTATTCTCCCCTTCAGGTCGGAAGGACATCTTACTTGCTGGTTGAATGACCACAACCTGGAAATTGGCTATGTGATGCCGATGCAAATATGCTGGGAGCTAGCTCAAAGTTGGTATACGGGACGACTCGACCGGAATTGGAAACGTCCCAATCCTGAAAGTACAAAACAGCTATTTTCTGACCTCGGCCTTACTGGAGAGTTCTGGAGTATTTAATATACGAATCGATCATATAATTCGCAGTCGGAATCGACGAACATGCAAGAGACAAAAGAAGCATTGAACGTATCAAGAAGTATGCTAGCCGATCTACCCGCTCCTGTGCAGCGGTATATGGAATTCACCAATGTCGTGGGAAAGCCATGGATCGAGAACGTGGTACTGAAACAGGTTGGCAGATTCCGCCAAGGAGTAGATCGACCTTGGATGCCAATGACAGCTCAGCAAACGTACACAATATCAGCACCTGGATTTGTCTGGGATGCGCGTTTTAAAATTGCGGGCTTGCCCTTGCTCCGCGCCCGGGATGAATATAAATCAGGCAAAGGGCGAATGTATGCCAAGCTAGCTGGTTTGATACCGGTTTTTGATGTGCAAGGTGAGCAGCTAGATCAAGGTGCGATGCTGCGCTATTTGAGCGAAATGATCTGGTTCCCAATCGCTTTCCTGGGAGCAAATATCACTTGGCAGGCTGTCAACAACCATTCAGCGGACGTCAAACTCACAGATGCTGGCAAGTCTGTCACTGGAAGGATGTATTTCGAGGACGATGGTCGGCCAACGAATTTCACCACAATGCGCTACCGGGAAAGTGATGGCGACTTCTCACTCGATCCCTGGTCTACGCCGATGACCGGGTACGGTGCACACGAGGGCTTGAATCTGCCAACCCAGGGACAGGCTGTTTGGAATCTTCCCTCAGGCGATTTGGCGTACATCGACTTGGAAATCAAAGAAATCGCATACAATACAACTGCATAAAAAGATGCAGTACCAACAGGGAATGTGCGTTGGAGTATTGGGTTGATAGGCCAGCATTGTCATCACCTACCGACCCAGTACCTGGCCGTTAGGATTACTCCGAAATAGGTGGTTGCTGTGAATCAAGAACCCACACCCTACCCAGAGATAAACCAGATCCTGCTGGATCTTCATGGCTGTGTTGCTGATATTCTTGGAGATCTATATGTTGGCATGTATTTGTACGGCTCGCTAACTACCGGTGGATTTGACCTTTCCCGCAGTGACATTGATTTTGTCATCATAACTACGGGTCATCTGCAACCACCAACGATTGAAGCGCTAGAATCGATGCACTTGGCATTGCTTGAGAGTGGAAACCAATGGGTGAAGAAACTTGAGGGTGCCTATGTTCCCGAAGCAGTTATTTGGCGGCATAATCCCCATCATCCCCCGGTCCCAACGTTAAATGAGGGCAGGTTCTATCTTGGTCCACTAGGCAGTGACTGGATCTTGCAGCGGAAAATTCTGAAAGATTCACACGTGGCAATCTCGGGCCCTGTGCTTGATGAAATGATTAATGAGATATCAACGGATGAGCTAAAAGATGCTGTCCGTGAAGTACTTTACCATTGGTGGGTGCCCATGCTTAAGAATCCGGCTCGACTTGAAGATCCAGGCTATCAACCTTATGCCGTTCTTTCGATGTGCAGGTCTCTTTACACATTATCAACGGGGGAGTTGGTATCGAAGCAGACAGCAGCAAACTGGGCACAGAGATCGCTGCTTGCAGACTGGTCTGGATTAATTGGGCACGCTCTAGATTGGTCTGAAGGGGACGAGACTCAAAGTATTCCGCAAACAATCGAGTTTATGGAGCATGTTATCGAATTGTGCCGAAGACTTTGATCGTCTAAATCTATTTTCAGATTCGGTACAATACCCCATAGATAATTTTCACACAATGACAATTATGAAAGTCATATTAATATTATAATTATGACCCTTATTATCATAATATATGGTATAGTTAGTTAAACGAACTAGGGGCGAGAATTTACTCGAAAGTTTGTATGTTATTGTTGATGGGGGCTGTAATAAAGTTTCAATGTTGAAACTTCGAACACAATAACAAATATAGGGACCACATAGTTTTGGAATCTCGGCAATAAAGGAAATTTGGACAGAATTGTTGGCAAAGCCTGTTACTTTAATTGCTGAGCAGCATTATGCCTATTTCAAAGGCAAACATATTCTTTCATTTTTAATGAATCAACCCACCAAGGATTGGAGATAACCATGAACACGAAGAGATATAAAGTTTGGACATATGCAGTAATCGGAATCCTTGTGATTTCAGTTTTAGGTGTAGGGGTCATAAGCTTATTCAGCAATCCACAGGTTGCATTGGCTGACCATCTTACCCCCCTCACCACGGCGGACGTCTATACAATGCGTTGGAATGCTATTGCCCACGATTATGATGTATTCACAGACGTGTCTGCTCTCCGTTGGACTGCTATTGCCAGAGACTATGAAATCCTCACGGACGTTTCTGCTCTACGCTGGAATGCCCTCGCCAATGAATATATAACCCAAGCCGACGTGTCTGCTCAGCGATGGAATGCTATTGCTAGCAGCTTTGCAACTCAATCTGATGCCTCTACTCTGCGATGGATAGCCATGGCAGAGTTTTTTGCCAACCAAAGTGAGCTGCAGGATATGCAGTCTAGCCATGATATGTCTTTGGATGCAGGGGAAGCCTCCATACTGCGCTGGAATGCTATGGCTGCTTTCTATCAAGCCCAAAATTAAGTTAATGAAAGACTAGGTGTGGTGGCAATACATGAAAGGATAGATAGATTTGCAATTCATCCATATCCCCAATAATGCCACCACCTAGCATTATCCAGCATCTTTTGACCAGTGATAAATTTTCCGGCGATAAGACGATAGGGAAAAACCTCATATTCAAAATTACTAACTAAATCCGAACCTAATACACTCAGGATCGATCTCGGGACTACCCATGTAGCACAGCCTTTCTGTAAGTGGGGAAAAATGTCAGTCTATCCTGCGAGAACATCGCCGCATTAGATGGGTTTCACATTCTCACGCGAGCAGCCCGCGAGATTAACAAGCTGGCTGGTTTTCAGCCTGGCGAGAACTTCTTAAATACGGATGCGGGCTTGGTTCCATGGCATCTACGCAAATTAGAGATTCAGCAATTAGCTTTTGTTAAAGCCAGAACAATCTCAAATAACGCTTGAAGAAACGGGGTTCAAGACAGTAGCATGCAGGGGTGTCACCGCTCCATCGCTGGAGTGGCATCAGCAGCTGGTTGTGAAAATAACCAACAGGCCAGCCAATGCACCAGCACCGCTGGGGTTTGAACCTGCTCATACGTGCGACTATAGGTGTAAAAGCAAAGAATAAGATGCTCAATGTGGAAGAAGACCGGATAATGGTATCCGGGGGTGGCGAAGTTAACTGAATAACCGCGATAGTTCATCAAAATAATTACTGATCGTCCGTTGGCCGTATAAAGCATGCTGGCGGATGATCATGTTGTTTAATCTATGAATAGATTTCACGACCATAAGGTAATATTGTAGCCTTGAGCAGGTAGGCGCAATCATGGACAGCACAGGCAAAGAAAATAAGGCTATCAATTAAAATTAGAGCGCCAGTTGTATCTGTCAAACAGAAGGTGAGTAAGTCTAAAAACCAAGGGGAAAAACCATTACAGCTCACTGGTCAGGAGCACCTACACAATCTCATCCACGAAGGTCTGCTATAACTTGGTTTTGTAGCCAAAGGCCGCTTCGAGTGCAGTGGATTGGCTTGATTGTTCCCATAATTCATCACAAAATAGGCTCGGTGGAAGGCGATATGGAATACCCATTTTCTATAAGTCTTTTACAAGGCTTGCGAAAAAATCGAATATGAAACTGTTTTGTATGATCTATAATTATACAAGTCGCTGACCTGAAATCAGTTTTCATGTCCACCCGCTCAAGTGCGCGGGGAAAACTGGTTCCTGCGCCAGGTAATATGGTCATCGTTCAATTATGGAGATTGCCATGAAAAAGAGAACAAATCTCGCTACCTTTTTGATGCTCTTGTTGGTTTTGACATTGCTCTTTGGCGCCTGCAAACCAACCGTACCTTCCGGAGATAAAACCCAATTTCCTCCCCCAACAGAGACATCCAAGGCTGATCCAAAATCAACGAGTGCTGCCACGTGGACACCCGAACCGGTTAAACCGGACACGCCGCCGGTCCCCACCGTTGAACTGCCGCCAATAAGTGTCCGCCCGCAGCCGGTTTTTGCCAGCTACAATCCGCCTGAGATAAGCCTTGCCCCAGCAGTGATCAATGAGTTGATTGCCCCTGATTTGAGTAATGTACGGGTGGCGTTTCTGCTCTCCGAGGGGTTGCGCCAGCGTCTTTCCCAGAACGGTTTCGTCGTTGCCCCAGGCTCAGAGGTAGAGTTCTTCATGCTCTACGAGAAAGCTCGCTACGACAACCAGCCAATCTTCATCACCAGCGATTCGCTCTTGCACATTTACCACTTGCTCTTTGACAAGATTTTGCGCACCGCAGAGCAGGACTACTTCATCCCTCTCTTACGCGACTTAAACGCCGCTCTGCTGGTACAAACCGATCAGCAGTATCAGGCTTTGAAAGGTGGTCCTTGGGAAGATGCTGCCCGCCGCACTGTTGCATTTGTTACCATTGCAAGTAAACTGCTCGACCCAGACGTGCAGGTGCCCGATTATGCCGCCGACGTCGTCGAAGCTGAATTAGCGCTGATCGAGAGTGCCGATGGCATCTGGCCCTCACCGCTCTTCCCTGGACTTGAGGCAGGCGAGGACTATACTCAATACATCCCACGCGGTCACTACACCCTCAGTGACGATCTAAAACGTTATTTCAAGAGCATGATGTGGTACGGGCGCTTGACCTTCCGTCTGAAGACCAGAGATCCACAGGTCGGTAAAGAAGAGACACGCTCTGCCTTATTGCTCGTCCAAGCCCTAAAAGACGCTCGCATCGATGGTCGTCCGGCATTAGATGACTGGCAGGACTTATACAGCCCAACAGCTTTCATGGTCGGGCGCTCCGATGATTTGACAGTCTTGCAATATCTCGATGTGATCGATGCCGTTTACACTCCTGGGGCGGTCGTTTCCGACCTTGTGGACGAAGTAAAGCTGCAGCAGTTTATCGAGCTCGCATATGAGCTCCCGCCGCCTAAAATCCTTGGCATGGTGATTTTCGACACCGATGAAGTCGAGGAAGTGACCAAGGGTCTGCGCTTTATGGGACAACGTTTCGTACCAGATGCCTATATCTTCCGCCAGTTGATTTATCGCAATGTCGGTACAATCGATGACCGCCGCGGCCTTCCCAAGGGTCTCGATCTGTTTTCAGCCATGGGATCGGAGCGCGCCTACCAGCTCCTGGAAGAGATGGGTGAAACCCAATATGCTAACTACCCAGAACAGATGCAGAAGATGCGTGCCTGGCTGGCAGGTTTAAGTGTTCCTGAGTGGACCGAGACGCTCTACAATACTTGGCTGTACAGCTTCTACCCGCTGATCGACGTACCGGGTAAGGGTTACCCCACATTTATGCTTTCCCCAGCCTGGTTGGATAAACAGTTGAACACAGTGCTGGGCAGTTGGTCTGAGCTCAAGCATGACACTATCTTATATGCCAAGCAGGTCTACGCCGAACTGGGCGGAGGACCGCCGCCGCCACCGCCTGAACCGCCCAAGGGCTATGTCGAACCCGTACCAGAATTTTATGCTCGCCTGGCAGCCCTGACGGCGATGACACGCGAGGGCATGGCTAGCCGTGGTTTGCTCAATGAGCTCGACCTGGACAGCCTTGACACGCTGGAATCCCTGGTGCGCTCCCTCCAAACGATGGCCGAAAAGGAGCTGCGTGGGGAGCCGCTTACGGAGGATGAGTATCATACTATTCGCTTCTACGGTGGGCAGATTGAGAATCTAACCATGGCAGCTGCCGACACGGACATGGAGGACCCCAGTGCACCGCGCTTCATGGAAGAAGAGCCGCAGGCGGCCGTTATTGCCGATGTCGCCACCGATCCCGCTCCACCGGCTAGTGTGCTCGAAGAGGCTGTTGGGCGGATTAACCCGATATACGTAGTGGTGCCCATTGTCCAGGACGATGGCAGCAGCTATTTGCAGGTCGCCAAGGGTGGCGTTTTTTCCTACTACGAATTTCCTTGGCCGATCACGGATCGCTTGACCGATGAAAAGTGGCGGACAATGCTTGATGACGGCAGCGCTCCACCAGTGCCGGAATGGACAGCCAGCTTCTTGGTAGGTCAGAGCGAATACGAGGCGCTCAACCGCGGCATCATCCATTACCAGAATTCCCTGACGGGTGCTTACTGGTACCAGGATGCTGAG
>JBFENN010000128.1:0-8722 GCA_041551115.1 Anaerolineales bacterium | reverse complement strand
TGCTGGAAAATATGACACGCCTGGAACAACTGAACATGCTCGGGCGTTTCGGCTTTTACGAGGCGCTTGATTACACCAAAACGCGCTTACTTACCGGGCAAGCCCATGCCACCGTGCAATCCTATATGGCACACCACCAGGACATGATCCTGCTGGCGGCATGTAACTTCCTATTGGATGATGTCATGGTAGAGCGTTTCCATGCCGATGAGCATATCCAGAGCGTGGAACTGCTACTCCAGGAAAAGATTCCGCAAAACCCGCCCCTTGAATTTCCCCACACCGATGAGCCGGCAGATTTGGACGAGGTTGTGCGCTGGGTCAACAGTGCGCCCTGGCGCGTGCCGATCGATAGTCCCTTCCCGCAGGCGCATGTGCTTTCGCAGGGTGATACCAGCGTGATGATCACCAACGCAGGCGGCGGATTCAGCCAATGGCGCGAGTTTGCGCTGACGCGCTGGCATGCCGACAGCACCCTTGACCAGTGGGGAATATGGATTTATGTGCAGGACCTCGATAGCGGCGCGCTCTGGTCATCCACCTGCCAGCCTATTGCATGCAAACCGGAATATGTGGAGAACGAGATTCCAGTACGGGATCAGGAAGTTTGGTTTTACCCACACAAAGTCGAGTTCCAGCGTTCTGACAATGGCATTACTCTGCGTACTGGGATTACCGTCAGCGTGGATGGCGTTGAAATCCGGCGGGTGAACATCCTGAACAATAGCGATCGCACTCGACGGTTAAAACTGACCAGTTACGCCGAAGTAGTCCTGGCGGCGCAGGCCGCTGATCGACGCCATCCAGCCTTCAATAAACTTTTTATCGAGAGCGAATATCTTCCCAAGGAGAATGCACTCCTATTCCAACGCCGTCCGCTCGCCACAGACGAAAAGCCCGTCGTGCTGATCCATACCATGCTCATCGAAGCCGGGCGCAAAGTCACCGGCGACCACGAGACTGACCGCGCCAAATTCCTGGGCAGGGCTCAAACCGTGCATTCCCCGCTGGCATTAGAAGATGCCAATCGTCACCTTTCTGGAACCGTCGGCGGCACACTCGATACGATCCTGTCCCTGGCGCAGGAAATTGACCTGAAGCCTCGCGCCAAAACCCGCGTCACATTTCTGACCCTGGCGGCCGCCTCCCGTTCTGAAGCATTGGAAAAACTGTCTCATTACCAGTCCGGGCAAGCTATCTATCACGCTATCAACAATGCCCGCGTCCACAGCGAAAGAGAACTGCTCGAACAGGGGTTGGACGCTCCCTCTGTCGAAAATATCCAGCGTCTTTTATCTGCCCTGCTCTACCCAGCCTGTGCATTGCACGCTGCACCACATATCCTGTCCCAAAACGAGAAAGGCCAGCCCGGTTTGTGGGCCTTCGGTATCTCTGGCGATTATCCCATTTTGCTGGTGCGTATCCGTGATGGCGAGACCCCCCTGCTGGTCGAAGCCCTGCAAGCCTTTAGCTACTGGCGCAGCCACCTTATCACGGTAAATCTGGTCATCCTGAACGAGCAGGATACCGGTTACGCCCTCGACCTGCACAACGCCATCCAGCGCCAAATTGTTTCCATGGGTGCGGAGGCTTCCCTGAACCAGCGCGATGGTATTTTCGTGCTGCGCACAGACCAGCTTCAATCTACCGACAAGATCCTGCTAGAAACCGTGGCGGGCGTTATTTTGGATGAAAACAGTGGGACCTTGGCCGAACATGCCCTCCGTTTAGCCGTTACATCCACCCGCCTGCCAGAATTCACCCCTACACGCTCACCAATGCTTGATCCCGAACCGACGTCTTCGCTACAACTCCCGGATAATTTATTCCTGGACAACGGCTTGGATGGATTCAGCCGCGATGGTCGGGAATATGTCATCCACCTGCAGCCCGATCAGTACACGCCACACCCGTGGGTCAATGTGATCGCCAATCCGGAGTTCGGATTTCTAGTCTCTGAAACGGGTTCCGGCCCCACCTGGGCAGGCAACAGCGGCGAGAACCGCCTGACCCCCTGGCGAAATGATCCGGTAACCGATATGCCTGGCGAAGCACTCTATCTGCGAGATGAGGAAACCGGCCTGGTTTGGTCGCCTACGCCCATGCCCGCTGGGGCAGAAACGGCGCATGTGATTCGTCACGGGGCGGGATATTCAATCTTCGAGAGCCAGAGTCACGGCTTGAACCAGAATTTGCGCCTGTTCGCTGCGCCCGATGCACCGGTTAAAATTGCGCACTTGCACCTGCAAAACCTGTGGGAGCGTCCGCGCCGGGTCACGGTCACCTACTATGCCGAATGGGTACTCGGTACGACGCGTGACTCATACCAGGCCCATATCATTCCGGAGTTCGATTCCGGCAAACATGCTTTACTCGCCACGAACCGATACAATAGTGCGTTCAGCGAACGCGTGGCCTTTCTGGCCGCCAATAAAGAACCGCACGGCGTGACAGCTAGCCGCACTGAGTTTTTGGGTCGCCTAGGCAGTTATCGAGCTCCAGCGGCGCTCGGGCGCATTGGGTTGGAAAGCGCGGTCAATGCCGGACTGGATCCGTGCGCCGTGATCCAACTGTACATTGACCTGCCGCCCGGTGCAAGCGAGGAAGTCTTTTTCTTGATCGGCGAAGGCGCGAACAGGGCTAATAGCTTGGCTCTTATTGGAAAATTCCAGGACGAGGGCCAGCTGGAGGCCACTTGGCAATCCGTCCAGCAACAGTGGCACGATATACTGAGCGCCATCACTGTGGAAACGCCCGACCCCAGCATGGATTTGATGCTCAACCACTGGCTGCTCTACCAGACGCTATCCTGCCGCCTGTGGGGACGCACGGCGCTGTACCAATCCAGCGGGGCTTTTGGGTTCCGCGACCAACTCCAGGATGTGCTCGCATTGCTGTATACCCGTCCGGACCTGGCGCGCATCCAGATTTTGGAAGCGGCGCGGCACCAATTCGAGGCAGGCGATGTGCTCCACTGGTGGAATCCGCCCGCGGATCACGGCGTTCGGACACGTTTTTCGGACGATCTGCTCTGGCTGCCATATGTCACCGCCGAATATGTCACCGCTACTGGCGACGCATCCATTCTGAGCGAAAATATCCCGTTTCTGAAAGGTGAACTGCTCAAGCCCGACGAAATCGAGCGTTACGCTCTGTATGAAACGACAGAAAAAGAATTTTCACTCTATCAACACTGCCTTCGAGCGCTGGGAAAGGGTACAACGGCTGGCGCGCATGGATTACCGCTGATGGGTTCGGGCGACTGGAATGACGGGATGAACCGGGTGGGCGTGGATGGACGCGGTGAGAGCATCTGGCTGGGCTGGTTCCTGCATGCCACACTCAAGCGTTTCGCCCCGCTGGTCAAGTCGATGGGTGATGACCCCACGCCGTACCTCCAACAGGCCGAACAGTACTCTCGGGCGCTAGAAGCCAACGCGTGGGATGGCGACTGGTACCTGCGCGCTTTCTATGATGATGGCTCACGGCTAGGATCCCACGAAAATGATGAATGCCAGATCGATTCGATTGCCCAATCCTGGGCAGTTTTATCGGGCGCGGGAAACCCGGAGCGGGCAGCACACGCCATGGAATCCGTCAACCGGTTGCTGGTCAAGCCGGACGAGCAGATGGTTTTGCTCTTTACGCCGCCTTTCGATAAATCGGAACGCGACCCCGGTTACATCAAAGGCTATTTGCCGGGTGTGCGCGAAAACGGCGGGCAGTACACCCATGCCGCCATCTGGAGTGCCTGGGCCTTTGCTAAACTCGGGCAGGGTGAGCGGGCTATGGAGTTGTTCCGCATGTTGAACCCCATCAGCCACGGCGATACACCCGAGAAAGCGGCGCGCTACAAAGTGGAGCCTTACATCATTGCCGCCGATATCTACAGCGTGTCGCCGCACACAGGCAGAGGTGGCTGGACTTGGTACACCGGCTCCTCCAGCTGGATGTACCGCTTGGGAATCGAAGCTATACTGGGCATCTCCCGAGTGGGTAAAGCGCTAAAAATTACCCCGTGCATTCCGCGCGATTGGCCGGGATTTAAAGTCGATTACCGTTTTGGGACGACATATTACATGATCAGTGTGGAGAATCCGGATGGCATTAATGCGGGTGTCAGGCAGGTTCTACTAGATGGGAATCCCCTGTCCGACAATCTATCCCACAAGAGCAGTGGGATAATAATCCCGTTAGTGGATGATGGCCAACAACACGCGGTGCATATTCTAATGGGCACGGATGAAAGGGACCACCTTCCCTAGCCTAATTTATCTCGTTCAGCAGTGATAATTAAAGCCTTATCCGTCTGGCCGCTCAATTGATAGGCTCGGTTTAGCAGCGTGTAAAGCTCCCGTAAATCCGACTCATTAGTCATTTCAGGCAGTAACTCCTCCCGCACCAATTGATTGGCAATCTCAAAATGGACGATGGCCTCACTCACCGCTGAGATACGCAGCGCTTCTCGACCAGCAGCCAGACTATGGCGGAAAGCAGCTTGTACCAGACCGGCGGTCAGCGCATGGTGTGCCAGCATTGCCGCGGATACCCCAGTTGCTTCGAGAGTTTCCAGCGCCCGTTGATGGAAAAGCCGTCGCCGGGCGTCCCCGGCTTCGGTATACACCACATCACGGAGCATGTCGTTGACGAAAAGATAGGTGCTGGCAACGCCAGGCTGCGCCGCTTCCAGCAAGAGCCGGCCGTTGATCAATTCATCCAAGGCGGGCAAGGCCAGATCTTCAGTCACGTTTGAGACGGCACACAAACACTCGAACGTGATCTGTTGTTCAAGCACAGCTCCTCCCGCCAACAGGCTGAAAGCATTGGGGCTGAGACGATTCAGCCGGGCGCGGATAACAGCGTGCACGGTCGAGGGGACTCGCACCGCTTGCCCTAGTTCGTGCTCAGCGTCCACTGCAAAGGTCCATTGTCCTTTTGCCCGTTGTTTAGGGTGAAGAACTCGCCGTTCGAGTAGATCCTTCAAAGTCTCCATCAAGTAAAAAGGCTGCCCACGTGTTTCTTCATACAGCCATTGGGCAAAGTCAGTAGCAGGTGGTGCCAGGATAGGCAGCATCATTTGCATCGTCTCTCGTTCCCCTAGCGGTCCCAATTCGATATGAACCGGTGTCAACTCACGCGCTACCCGCGTCAACCACTGACTCAAGCCCTGGGGACTGCCCAATTGTTGAGGTTGAGTCATCGGGTGCAAAGCTTCTGACCGCAAGCTGACCAAAAGTAAAACCCTCGCCGCGCTATCTCGCCAGCGCCGGATGGCATATTGCAGCTGGTCCAAAGTAGCACTATCTGTCCACTGCAAATCGTCCACGAATAGTACAAGCGGCGATCGTTTGGCAAGAGCCAGCGTATATTGCACGATGGGTTCGTAGAGCTTTGCCGGACTTACCTCTGATTCCAGGTTAGGACCCACCAAAGAAACAGAGGAGGTACTCGGATATTGTTGGCGCAATTCCGGCAGGAGCTGACTCAGTGTAGATAACCATACATCATCTAGTAAATCCCGAATTGATTTTTCGTGTTCAAGCTGCAGCCGGAGTGCATCAACGATCGGTTGAAACGGCAAATGGCTACCGCTCTCAAAGGCACCTCCTTGCAACAACTCGGCTCCCTGCGCGCGGGCCCAGGCTAGGAATTTCCTGGCGAGGCGGGTTTTACCAATCCCCGCTTCACCGCGCATCACCACGAGCTGTGGCTGGCCTGCTGATGCGCGCTCATAGCTATTTACCAGCACCTGATGCTCACTGATACGTCCAGTAAAAAGGTTTCCAAGAAAAGCAACCGATGTATCTGTTCGGTGTGATCGAGGCGCGGAGCGATGGATGTGCGAATGTACAGGTGAGGGTTGTGTGCGAATGCGCTCTGCCAGGGCAGCTGTATCCGTATCTGGCTCGATGCCTAACTCAGTCGCCAAAACGGTATGACAAACTTCATAAGTTTCCAATGCCTGGCCCCGCTCGCCAGCTGCGAAGTGCGCCCTCATCTTGCGGCGATAGGCATGTTCGTTCAACCTATCCAGAGCAATCCATTGCGAAGTAGTTTCTGTTGCGCCGGCAAACTCGCCTCGTGCAAACTGGATTTCGGACAACCGGTCGAGGATTAAACGTAGTCGGCGGTGCCAGACTTCACGCTGGGAAGCGGCCCAATCGTCGAAGCCGGGCGCATCGCCCAGCGAAAATCCAGCCAAGAAATCGCCGCGCTGACAGGCAGCTGCCGATAGTAATAAGGGTAGGCCGGCCAATCCGTCCGGCAGCGACCGGCTCGATCGGTCGCTGCGCGCCAGTGAATAGGCGCGTTCTACCGTCTGCAGATCAAAGTTGATATCTGCGTCTGGATTCAAGGCCAGAGAATTGTGGGTGACGGAAAGGTATGGGGTTTGGGACTCGCCACTCGCCCGGCGTAAAGCCGTTTGCAAGTGGCAGAGGGTGTTGCGCAGCGATGCATGACTGCGCTCTGGGCTTCCTTCCGGCCACAGCAAGGCCGCCAGGTGTTCACGGGGTTGCAAACCAGCCTCGATTGCCAGGTAGATCAGCAACGCCAACGTTTTACGGGTGGGAAATGTCACCAGGTATTCCCCCAGGCGCACTTCCGGCGGCCCGAGTGCCAAGATGTGTAATGTCAGGGTTGGGTCTGCCATTCGTTGGCTCCTTGTGACGCGTTTGAGACTCTCATTTATTATACTCAGACTAAAGGTCGTAGAAAAGATAGACCCTTTGGTTTTTTCCGTGGTAACAACACGACATGGGGGGGTTCATGGATTTTTAGATTACACCCATAATGATACAGCCGACCACGACAATTCCAATAAAACCAAACCATGATTCCGTTTGAAAGAAAGTTACATCCTGGAAGAGGTCTCAAATGTCTGGCATTATTCTCACATTCCCCATCCTGGCTGGTAAGGTGGAGGCTTGGCGTCGTTTTTGCCAGGAGTTATCTGGCTCGCAACTGCAGATGTATCTATCGTCCCGCCGACGTTTGGGTATCACGCACGAACGAATGGTATTGGTTGAAACTGCTTTTGGAGCATCAGCTGTGACCACGCTTGTAGCTCCAGATATAGCTCAAGCTTTGGGACAGATCATTGTTTCGCATCTGCCGTTTGATATCTGGTATCGGCAACGGTTACAGGATTTGTATGGCATCATCCTAACAGGATTTGAGCAATTCCTAGAGACGATGCCAACCCTAGATAATCAAGAGTTGCTCTTTGAGTGGACGTTAACTTCTGTTGATGGTTAGTTTTTACGGTAAATAAAGCGAGGACAAAATGGAAAACAATACATTCATACAATCTTCACAGGTTATCCCTAAAGACGACATTGCGTCTAGATGGCAAAACTTGATGCAATTCATCAAAAACATCATCCGTCAAATCAAAGTAACCCGGGAAGATCTCGTTGATGCGGGTGTATATCTTCGCTGGATGGACAAATGAATAACCGGACTGAACCTCAACAGAGAAGCTACATAATAAAGGAGTATTAATATGAGAAGAGTTTATGGCCCGATTTTTACCCTACGACCCTACGAACGCGGCATCCAGGAAACCCTGGGAAGATATAACCGCTTTGTGATGCCCGGCTTGGGATTTCAAATCCCACTTATACACCTTGTCCGTATCCGTGACGTCCGCGAACATACGATGGAAATCCATCCGCAGGCGGTGATCACCAAAGACAACGTCGAAATCATGGTTGATGGGATTATGTGGGCGCGGCCGACTATCGAGGAAGAGGCAATAAAAAAAACATTTTACAACATCGATGATTGGAAAAGAGCGATCGTTCAACTGGCAATGACCAACCTGCGCCAGGAATTTGGCGATCTGACTCTGGACGAAAGCCTGGTGGCGCGCGAGACGATTGCGACCAATTTACAGCGCATTTTGAACACCTACGCCGTCGAATGGGGCTTGACAGTCAACAAGGTGGAAATCCGCCTGATCGATCCACCCGAAGACATCAAGAGAGCCATGCACAAGCAGAAGACCGCCGAACAAGAGCGGCGTTCCATGCGTCTATTGGCAACGGGCGAGTTCGAAGCCGCTGAACAGCAAAAACTGGCGATCATCCAACGGGCGGAGGGAGAACGCGAAGCCGCGATTAATGTGGCTCAAGGCAAGGCAGAAGCCATCCGTCTAGTCAATGAAGCTGCTGAGAAATACTTCGTTGGCAATGCTCAGGCCCTCAAACAGTTGGAAATGACCGAAAACTCCTTGCGCGAAAACGCGAAAATCGTTCTCACCGAGCATGGGATCAGCCCAACGCTGTTGCTGGGCAGCCTGCCGGTCACTATGTCCAGCGAGAAAGGAACAAGATAAAAAAGAAAGAAACATGATGTAAATAAATGGGGAACCAATCCGAAATGTGTAAGGAGCTGAAGACTGGATCTTCGCCCTTGAGGTACCAAAGCATAACCGAAAAGGTTACCTGCTTACCTGCAATTCTTTAGTCAAAGGAGGCTAAAATGAAACGTCAATTTATAGGGAAATGGGCTTTTATCGTCGGCCTGGTTCTTGCCGTGCTCGCTGGACTTTTTTTCCAACCTGGATGGGCTTTGTGGGTGCTAGCGATTCTTGGTGTGATCGTCGGTCTTATCAATATCGCCGCGGAAGAAACGCGAGGCTTTCTGTTAGCTTCGATTGCGCTAACACTTTCCGCAACGGCGCTTAATACACTACCCGTTCTCGGGACTGCTTTATCGT
>JBFENN010000127.1:0-8865 GCA_041551115.1 Anaerolineales bacterium | reverse complement strand
TATAATTCTTCAGAAATACCTCAACTCACCCTTCAAGTGGAAGAGTGGCTGCGGTATTATCATTACGAACGCCCCCACATTTCTTTGGGAATGCGGCCGCCGCTCGAAAGCAAGGTGTGACATTTTAAAGTGTACATTGCGTGATCCAAAATCGCACCGTCGCAGCAGCCTTGTTGACATGCCTATAAGCAGAAGTTAGAATCTTTGTTCATGGAATATTTGAAGTTGCTTAATGAACAACAACAACAGGCGGTGATGGCAGGTTTAGGTCCGGTACTTGTTATGGCAGGTCCAGGATCGGGGAAGACACGTGTCCTAACCTATCGGGTTGCGTACCTGATACAAATGATGGGAGTACGCCCACATCAGATATTGGCGGTCACCTTTACCAATAAGGCTGCTCGAGAAATGGAAACTCGGGTGGCTGATATTCTCGAAGGCAGGGTCTCCAGTGATACACAAAGCCAAGTGCAAAGACCTTCGCTGGGAACTTTCCACGCTACTTGTGCACGCATTTTGCGTCGAGAAGCTCGTAATTTACCCTTCGATGCAAATTATGTCATCTTCGATAGTGATGATCAAATCAGTGTTGTAAAACAAGCCATCCGCGATATAGACCTTGATGAGAAACTATATCGACCAAATTCAGTTCATGGTGTAATCTCGAATGCAAAAAATGAGCTCTTATTACCCGATGACTTCCCAATTCAATCCTACCGCGATGAAGTCATGGCCAGGATTTATCGTCGCTATCAAGAGCTCTTACTTGCCAGCAACGCCGTAGACTTTGATGATTTACTTCTTTGGACTGCATTCGTGATGCAGAATAATCCGCAAGTCCGCGACTACTGGGGGCGTCGATTTGAACACGTATTGGTGGATGAATTTCAAGATACGAATCTGGCACAATATGAACTGCTGAAGCACCTAGTTCATTTTCACAGAAATATATATGTGGTCGGTGATGCCGACCAATCGATCTATGGCTGGAGGGGAGCAGATTACCGCAATGTCCTAAGGTTCGAAAAAGATTATCCCCACGCTCAAAAAATCCTGCTAGAGCATAATTATCGTTCGACTCAGCCTATTCTCGATGTAGCGATGGCGGTGATCGACCGAAACCCTGCTCGCACACCCAAACGCTTATTTGCCGAAAGGGGTAGCGGTACAAAGGTGATATTACACGAAGCGTATGACGACCGAGCCGAGGCAGTATATGTTGTAGATACTATCGCTAGTTTGGTTGCTAGACAGCAGCTTGAACCAGGAGACTGCGCGGTGATGTATCGCACCAATGCCCAATCCCGTCTGCTGGAAGAGGCATTTCTACGGGCGGGTTTGCCCTATAAGCTGGTAGGTGCTCAACGATTTTATGGTCGTCGCGAAGTAAAAGATATCATTGCCTATCTACGGCTGCTCCACAATCCGAACGATAGCATCAGCCTAATGCGGATTATCAATACTCCGACCAGGGGAATCGGCAATAAGACCGTGATTGCCGTTCGGACGCTTGCTTTACAATCTGGTGTAAGGATGGTTGAGCTGCTGGAAGATTTGCGAAAAAGAGACGAATCCATTTTTTGGAACAACCTCACATCTCGAATGGCAACAGTAGCGGGGGGGTTCGGGGATCTGATCCACCGCTGGCGCGGTTTGCTGACCCAGCTTAGTCCATTAGAACTTGTTGACCAGATCCTTTTGGATACGGAATATCAATCTTATATTGACGATGGAAGTGAAGAAGGTCATGACCGCTGGGAAAATATCCTTGAGTTGCGGCGATTAGCTGCTGAAAATGAGCAAAGGGGTTTGGAGGGTTTCTTGGAGCATGTTGCACTGGTGTCAGACCAAGACACCTTGGTCGGTGAAATGAAAGTACCAACCTTAATGACATTGCATGCGGCCAAGGGCTTGGAATTTCCGACGGTCTTTATCGTTGGCCTTAATGATGGCACTTTACCACACAGCCGCTCTTTCGATGACCCTGAGGCTATGCAGGAGGAAAGGCGCTTGTTCTATGTTGGCATCACCCGGGCTATGGATCGGCTTTATCTTGTGAACGCCCAATCCCGCAGCCAGTTTGGGTTCTCTGAACCAGCCGACCCCTCGCGGTATATTGAGGATATTCCAGCTGGATTAATTAAAAGCCGGCATACCTCAGCTTCAAGGTGGGCCACTGGCAGTCGGCGGGAGACAGACGCGAAGTGGGAAACAGATTATTTGATTGAGGAGGCCAATATGACACAGCAATTCGAACCGGGAATGCGAATTCTGCATCCGGTTTGGGATGAAGGCATGGTCTTGAACAGCCGAATGGATGATGATGAAGAAATTGTAGATATTTTTTTCGAGGGAGTCGGATTGAAGCGAGTAGCAGCATCTTTGGCGAAATTGGAGATAATAACTTAGCTATGCATATAACTCCTGGCTTTGCCAGGGCAACTTGGATAGCGGTGGAAAATTTCAATGAGCAACATTATCAATGTATAATTTGATTAGCGATGCCCATCCTTAATGCAGATTCTGTAGAATTTATCAGCCGTAGTACTGCTCAAACTCGGCGAGTAGGTATGCGGCTGGGTGGTTTACTTGGCACGGGCGATCTCATTTGTCTGGTGGGCGATCTGGGAAGTGGAAAGACGACATTTGTTCAAGGTATCGTTTCGGGATGGGGTTCACTCGACCAAGCCGCAAGTCCCTCGTATGTGATTGTCAATATGTACCGCGGGCTTCATAACAGCCGTTTATATCACCTGGATGCGTACAGGTTATCGTCGGCTGATGAAGCGGTTATGCTTGACATCGACGAAATGCTTGTATCGGGACCGCTTGTGGTCGAATGGGCAGACCAGATAGAAGCTGCTCTGCCTAAAGAAGGTCTATGGATTCATCTGCGAATGATCGATGATGAGCAGCGCGATATGCTGTTAAGTGCGCGTGGTGAACGCTATCATGAATTGCTATCCTTGATCCGCCGCCGTGTGTTTGGAGTAGCCTGATGTTGTTAGCAATTGATACTTCGACCCGCTCAATTGGCATCAGCTTACATGATGGTTCTCAGGTGTGTGCTGAGTTCGTCTGGCAGAGCCGAAATTACCACACAGTAGAGTTAGCGCCGGCAGTTGAAGATCTGTTAGAAAAATGCCGGGTGAATGCCAATCATCTAGCAGGTGTAGCAGTCGCCACTGGGCCAGGATCATTCACCGGTTTACGGATCGGATTGGGATTTGCTAAAGGGCTTGCCCTCGCCAATAACCTTCCTCTACTTGGAATCCCTACTATGGATATACTAGCGGCGGCACAACCCATTCGGGATGAGCCCATGATGATCTTACTTAGAGCCGGAAGGGAACGTTTTGCAGTCAACGACTACTTTGTTGTCGAATCCACTTGGCAGGCATCGGGTGCCATCCGTGTCATGAAACTGGAAGAAATCGCTCACTCGATCTCATCACGTGTGTGGGTGTGCGGGGAGATGACGGCAGATGATCGTGTGTTTCTACAGCAGAATGTTGAAGTTGCATTGCTATCCTCTCCAGCACTTTCCCTTCGTCGGCCTTCTTTTCTAGCTGAACTTGGGTGGCAAAAGCTACGATCAGGCGTAGTAGATTCCACAGAAATATTATCCCCCATCTATCTGCATTTTAATGAATCGATACTAGCTGTTTGATTGCTGTATTGCGACATACCCTCTCCCGAAAATGATCGCCAATATGACCATTAGGCCAATGTGCTTGGACGATGTAAAACAAGCCCATCTCATCGATTGTTTATCTTTTACGCTGCCATGGTCAGAAAACGCCTTCCGTTATGAAATCCTGGAGAATGACCGTTCAATCTCACATGTGGCAGAAGTTCTAACCCCTGAAGGCAAACCTGTCATCGTGGGTGTGATAATCATCTGGGTAATTCTGGATGAAGCACATCTGGCGACTTTGTCGGTCCACCCAGAATACCGGAGATTGGGGATCGCCAAAAGTTTGCTATCTGAAGGTTTGTTTTCAGCGTCTCAGGAAGGTGCAAATACAGCTACATTAGAGGTCCGTGCTGGAAATGTAAGTGCGCAAAAATTATACGATCGTTTTGGGTTCATTCAGACCGGCTTCCGGAAGCGTTATTACCGCGATAACTTGGAAGATGCGCTGATCTTAACTACGAATTTGAATGAAATCAAGAATGAATTACTGCAAACCCATCAAAGTTTGATTGGTGTTGAGCCTCAAACACAAGAATAATTGCAGAACTCTGCAAAGCGTGTGAATCGAATAATCTATACTGTGTGGTCAGGATAAGGTTACTTTCATCAAGTCGGAATGCCTAAAGGACTGGAATAGGCAGGAAATTCGAAAAACGTGTATACTCAACCTTTGGTTAAACAAAGATTATGTAGAGTATGCAACAAATAATTGAGTGGAGGTGCGGTTTGGACCGACAAAAAACGCTAAACCAAATAGCACAAGACGTCTCGGAGTGTCAAAAATGTATACTCCATTACTCTAGGAAAAACGCGGTTCCAGGCGAAGGTCCTGCAGATGCTGATATCATGTTCATTGGCGAAGGCCCTGGATTTCACGAGAATGAACAAGGGCGCCCTTTTGTGGGTGCTGCGGGTAAATTTCTGGAAGATCTATTAGCCAGTATAAACTTAAAACGATCCGATGTTTTTATTGCCAATGTTGTCAAATGCCGCCCACCCGGTAATCGAGATCCGATGCCCGAAGAGTTGGAAGCATGCGGTAATTATCTAGAGAAGCAAATCAAAGCGATTAACCCCCAAGTAATTGTGACCCTAGGCAGATTTTCAATGGCGCGTTATTTCCCGAACGCAAAAATCAGTGCAATACATGGCCAACCCAAGGTTATCAGGGGCCGGTTAATCGTGCCAATGTACCATCCAGCCGCAGCACTACACCAAGGATCCCTTCGACCAGTTATCCAAGAGGATTTTGCTCGTCTGCCAGAATTAATAACTAGAGCTGAAAAGCTTGAAAGCCACGCAGGTGGTTCTTCCCATCAAGAAGATGAAGAACCAACACAGCTCAGCCTTTTCTAAGAGGTTGCACTGTTACTGCTAACACCTTGATTGTTCAAATTCGTAGATGAGGGAGTATGAATACACAGAAAAAACAACAGCTGATCGAGCGTTTACAAACTCGGAATGCCAAAGTAGCCGTATTGGGTTTAGGTTATGTCGGTTTACCCTTAGCAGCTGTATTTGCGGATTGCGGATTTGAGGTAATCGGTATTGACCCTGATCAGGGAAAAGTAGACATCGTGAACAGCGGTAAAAGCCATATTAAGGATGTGCCATCCGAACAAGTCGCCCGCTTGGTAGCCACCGGCAAATTAGCTGCTACAGCTGACTTTCAAGCGCTAGAAGAAGCCGATGCGGTCAGCATTTGCGTTCCTACCCCGTTGCGAAAGACTGGCGACCCGGACCTTTCTTACATCCTCGACGCCACCAGTGAGTTGGCAAATCATATCCATCGCGGGATGGTGGTCGTGCTCGAGTCTACAACTTATCCTGGTACAACACGTGAAATACTGCTACCTCAACTGAGTGAGATAAGTGGTCTAAATGTTGGGGAAGATTTCTTCTTGGCATTTTCACCTGAGCGTGTGGATCCTGGGCGGGAAGATTGGACAACAATAAATACACCCAAGGTGATTGGTGGTATTACTGCAGATTGCACTGAAGTGGCCGCGACGTGGTATGGTCAGGCTTTGCAATCTGTGGTCTCTGTTTCTTCAGCCGAGGTTGCAGAAATGGCAAAGCTGTTGGAAAACACTTTCCGGATGATCAATATTGGGCTGGTAAACGAGATGGCAATCATGTGTGATCGTCTAGGGGTGGATATTTGGGAAGTGATCGATGCAGCAGCAACCAAACCATTTGGTTTCATGAAATTTACACCTGGACCAGGATTGGGCGGTCATTGTATACCCATCGACCCTCTCTACCTATCATGGAAACTGCGTGCACTCAATTACACTGCTCGCTTTATTGATTTGGCATCGGAGATCAATACAGGTATGCCTCGCCATGTACTTGGCTTGGTGCAAGACGCACTCAATGAACACAGCATGCCGTTGAAAGGAAGCAAAGTGTTAGTGCTTGGCGTGGCATATAAACCGGATATTGACGATTTACGGGAATCTCCAGCATTAGATGTAATCGGTCTGCTTGACCAAAAGGGTGCATTGGTTAGTTATTTCGACCCGTATATCCCCAGCTTACTGCACGAAGGAAAAAAGTTGGAGAGCGAGAGCAATCAAATAACAGCGGTGCAAGAAGCGGATTGTGTGGTGATTATCACTAACCATTCCAGCTATGACTATGAGGCTATTCTTGAAAATGCACATTTGATTGTAGATACACGTAATGCATTAGGCAAGATCGGACGAGAGAGCGCAAAAGTATACCGTTTGTAGGTGTTTTCCTCTAGGATCAAGCATGAATATTGACAAGTAAGGATTAGCCTCCCAGATTGTGGAGAAGTTGATGCCTAAATATATCGTTACAGGTGTGGCTGGGTTCATTGCCTCAAGAGTAGCAGAGTTTTTGTTAGCTGACGGACACAGCGTGGTCGGCCTGGATAACATGAATGATGCATATGATGTACGTATGAAGGAACACCGCCTGGAATCTTTGCTCTCACAACCCGGTTTTGATTTCATTTGTTTGGACATCGCTGATCACCAGGTTGTGTCTACTGAGGACCGCTTACAAGGTGAAAATTTCGCGGCTGTCATAAATCTTGCTGCCCGGGCTGGCGTACGAAAATCCCTTGAAGACCCATGGCTGTACATGGATACGAACCTCACAGGTACATTAAATCTATTAGAACTATGCCGTCAGGAGGGCATTCCCAAACTCATTCTTGCTTCAACCTCCAGCATTTACGGGGCAGATGCCCCATACCCAACGGCAGAGGATGCTGGGAGCGATCTGCCCTTGCAGCCGTATGCAGCCAGCAAGAAAGCTGCGGAAGTTCTTTGTCACTCCTACCACTATTTATTTGGTATCGACGTGACCGTTGTGCGATATTTCACAGTCTATGGTCCAGCAGGTCGTCCAGATATGAGCCTATTTCGGTTCACCAAATGGATAACCGAAGGCGAGCCCCTACTCCTATTTGGAGACGGGGAGCAAACCCGGGGCTTCACCTACATCGATGATATTGCGCGCGGGACAATCGCCGCATTAAAACCTATGGGATATCAGATCATCAATCTGGGTGGACATGAGAACGTCCGTATCATTAAGTTAATTCGAATGCTCGAAAATCTCATCGGCCGTGAAGCTCAGATCGTTCACAAACCCGCGCATCCAGCCGATATGCTGGCTAGTTGGGCGAATGTTGAGAAAGCGAAACGATTACTCGCCTGGGAACCGAAAATTAACTTGCAGGAAGGGCTTTCCAATCTTGTCGAATGGTATAACACTGAGCGCTCCTGGGCTTCTACAATCGATACCGGCTTATAGGTGGTAGCAATAAGCCCCAGCGGTATATTTCATATGGTGGGTCTGTCCTTTTTAGGTTAAGTCACCCTTATACAATCGATGTGGCAAAATTTTTATATCTGGCTGCGAGAACGTTATCACGGGTCCTTCAGGAACCCGCTTGTTCGCAGAGTAATCAAGAATTCAAGCTACCTGTTTAGTGCTACCGGTGCAGCTGCCGCTATAAGCATGCTGGGTGGTATATTGGTTGCACGGTTATTAGGTGTAGCTGGATATGGGATTTTGGGGACAATCATCTTGTTTACGAGTGTCATAAATAAGTTTTGTTCTTTCCGGATGAGCGAATTTGTAATTAAATATGTGGGACAGTACAGCCAAGAAAATGACCATGAGCGCGCAGCCGCAATCTTTAAGACGGCTGCTATTTTGGAGGTTGGGGCTTCGCTGGTAGCTTTTGCTTTGATCGTTTTGTTGGCCCCATTGGGTGCGCGTTTTTTTGCCAAAGACGGGAGTACAACGGCGTATTTTATCGCCTATGGACTGATCGTACTGGCAAACCTTATGGCAGAAAGTTCAACCGGGTTGCTGCAATTTTATGATCGTTTCAGGTATATAGGTATCCTGCTTGTCTTGCAGTCGTTGATCTCGTTCTGTTTGATCATCGTGATTTATTTTACCGGTGGGGGATTTTTGGGTGTTCTCCTAGCTTATGTAGTCGGAAAGACATTTGGAGCATTTGGATTAAGCATTGCTGCAATCCGGGAGGCAAACCGCCAATGGAGTCGAGGGTGGTGGCGGGTTAATATGAATGTGATCCGACCAGTTGCCCGTGATTTACTCAGCTTTGCAGTCAGCACCAATATCAGTGCGACTATCAACCTCGTAAACAAGGACGGAGATTTGTTATGGGTATCCCTGTTGCGAGGGCCATTGGAAGCCGGATACTACCGTTTGGCGATGTCGCTGATAAACATCGTGCAAATGCCAGTGAGTCCGTTGCCCCAAGCTACTTATCCTGAGCTGTCACGTGAGGCTGCAAGTAGAAAATGGAATAACTTCCGCCAAATCCTTCGGCAAGGCTCGCGATTGGCGGGCAGCTACACATCGGTTGCAGTTCTATTCTTGGTCGTCTTTGGGAAACCGTTGATTGATAAACTATATGGGGCTGATTATCTACCGGCGTATCCCGCATTAATGATTCTAATGGTCGGTTTTCTGGTTGCCAATACTTTTTATTGGAACCGGATTGCTTTGCTGTCAATCGGCTTGCCTGAGTTTCCCATGAAGGTCAATTCAATCTTGGCTGTGTTAAAAGTCATAGGCATCATAATATTCGTTCCACTGTATGGTTATCTAGCAAGTGCAGCACTGTTGACTGGTTATTATATAAGCAGCGTGAC
>JBFENN010000126.1:0-8885 GCA_041551115.1 Anaerolineales bacterium | reverse complement strand
TCCGCATTTTCGGCGCGATAGGCATCGTCTTCATGTTGGATGACCTGCCGCCAACTCAACGCACGACCAAAAGCAGCCAATTGATGGGTGATCGCCAACACCTCATGCAACCGCGTCAATGGGGCGTAATCTGTCCAGCACTGCAAATACACATCCCGCAGGTGATCCAACGTGGGCGAATCATACCCAAGCGTGAACTTGGCGTCACGCAATGCAATCAAGAGCGAGTAAAACGGATGCGCAACGCAGCATTCGCCCCAATCGAAAAAGTGATAGTGTTCGCCTACGTTCCCCGTATGAAAATCATCGTGCTGGATGGTTTCGGGCAGGTTGTAATCAGCCAACTGCGTGCATAGCTGCCGCACGGTCGGCGCAAACGCACGCAACCGTTCGAGGTCCGTTGCCGAAACGCCTTCAGCTTGCCCAACCAGCAGCGAGGGAGTATCGGCGATCAGGTCGTCATACAGCGCCGGTAACCCAGCCAGCCGTCGATCCGGCACCCCCAAGCGGAGTAGTTGTTCCTGGTGGGGAATCATCTGCTGCTGCAAGGCGGCAAACCGGCGCAGCATCTCATCGGACCGGGTTGTGTCGCCATCAGCCTGAATGCGGGTGCGCAACGTTGGTCCGGCGTCGGCCATGAGCAACCAGAGGCGCTCCGTATCCATAGCCAGAACGCGCGGAACACTACCCGGCATCCACGAATCCAGCCCCGCCATAAGCTGCGGTTCATGGGTAAAGGGCGTACCGCAGATCTTGAAGTAGCAGCGGCGTACATTGGTCAGCACGGCAAACACGGCGCTGGCTTGACCGGTGCGAACTGGTTCGATATGCCTCACGCGTTCGCCAAGCGAGTCTAGTTGGGCGGTTATCCACTGTGTGTAGGGTGCATCCATCGCGGCATCAGCAGCTTCTGGATAGGCTTTGAACGCATGCTGAGGGTAGATTTTACTGGAGAAGGCACTCCAAGACAAACCACCAAGTTCGCCAGGAGTACCTTCTCATGAATCGAACGATAATAACGAATCCATGCCCAAAATGCGACAGGGATAACATGGTGAGGAACGGGCACGATCATAACGGTGCACAGAAACACTATGGCCAAGACTGCCAGAGCTACGGGACATTACAGGCGCAATGCGGCTATGATGAGCGGATGCAAAGCCAGGTCGAACGTGCCGTGCTGGAAAGCATCATTTTTTTGGGGGGATAGAGCGCTTGTCTGGGTTGTCACTTCATATTTTGGCAACATGGATTACAGACTGGGCGCACTCTTACCCTACCCACTGAGGACTTTACCCTGCTCATCGGTTACTGGCGAAACGGTAAATGTATAGCTACACGAAACTCATCACAGTGTATTGGCATTCCAGCACTGAAGGCGGTTGGATTCATGTAGGGGTGGGCTGACTCGATGGTGTATTAACACGATCGTAGCTGATCGTATTCCAAATATTTTCGGCCAGGTTGAGCGAGTTGCTATATTAGTATTATTGGCAGCCATTCATTTCAGCAAACACTTCATAATGGACTACTTTTTCTTCGAACTCCAGCAAGAAGTTTTCATCTTCAGGATAGTATTTAGCCTTTTCGACATCTTCTCCAGCAAAATTCTTGATAACTTCAAGATTTTCCCAAAATGTAATCAATGTGAAGTGGCCAGCGTTTTCACTCATATTCCTTAAAAACACCAATTTCAGGAATCCATTTGTATTTCGATAATCTGGAATCGCTCTACTTTTCGTGAACTCCGTATAGGCTTCGTAATCTTCGACCTTCGTTCGTCCGTGCCAAATTCTTGCAATCATGGTTTCTTCCTTAATGTCCGTTTCCTACTATATCCATAGGTAGTGATGGCGCCGCCCCCAAATAAAAACATTGCTAAACCACATATTTAGATAAAACTCATCTTATGGCCAAACTTGGGAGGGGTTCGAGCTCAGTGAATCGGCCGGTCCTGGTTTGAATGTAGTTGGATCACCACTCGTGAACTCATAAACTTCGCCTCCTGCACTGCTGGCGCAATCGCCTAATGGCGAGCATGATATCAAGCCAGTCAGACCAGTGAATTCATCCACAACATAGAGTGCATCCCGCACTGCCAACGGATCAACCATCAATGACCCGTCCTCGCCCTGGATAGCAACCCGAGCAATCGCCTTCAATAACAAGGTGGCGGCATCATAGGCGTATGGATGGTAAATGGAAATGGGCTCCTCCCCATAATTATTGCGGTATGCCTCCAAGAAGGTTTGGTAAATACCGGTTTCCTGATCATAATCGTAGGAAGTCTTCGATACATACACGCCAAGCGCATTGTCACCTGCTTGCTGCAGGAAATCAGGGCTCAGACAGCCTTCCCAGACAAAGAGAGCAGCATTTTCCAATCCCGGTGTTGTCTGCGCTTCGGACAGAAAAGCCGCTCCAGCATCAAAATCCCAACTCATGAAGTAAATGACATCGGCAGCAGCTTCAACGAGACTGTTGATTGCAGGAAGCATATAGGTATTGCCAGCTTCCAACGGTTTTTCCATGACACATTCACCACCTAATTCTGTGAACACCTCGCAGAGGGCACTGCTTTGCAACTTCTGGAATTTATCACTGCCAACAAACACTGTCGCCAGCCTGCGAGCGCCCAACTGGTTGTAGGCGTATTGAGCGACGGCTTTTACTTGATAAAGGTCATTCGGAGATGTGCGGAAATATCCCGGTGAGCGAGAATCAGGTGCGGTCAGCTCTGGGTTTGAATTTGAAGGTGAGATCAAGACTCTGGCACCATCCGAGACAATCGGAGCGGCACGCAAAGCACCTCCGGAACAGGTTGTTCCGAGAATCGCGATGACTGAATCATCTCGAATGAGGATTTGAGCCCCGCGCTGGGCAGCCAATACATTGCATTCGGAATCGAAACCCGTGAGTCCAACCGGGTGACCGTAAATTTCACCACCAAAATCTGAGAGCGCTATTTCAGCCCCCCGGCGCGAGTCCAGCCCAAGTGGATTGGCTTCCATCAGTAAATAGCCTATCTTAAGTGGTTCACCAGGTGCAAAACTCAGCGTATCTGGAGAGAAAGTAGGGGTAACTGTAGGAGTATCTGTTGGTAAAGGCGTGTGTGTCTGAGTCGGCAGCGGTGTTTCAGAAGGTATAGGCGTTTCTGTCGGCAGGACTTCGGTCTTGGTTGGCTCAGGAGATTTTGCGGGAGTAGTAGTTGGTTTTGTTGGTGAATCCGATTGCTCTTGCGGAGAAGATGTATCGGTTGTCCGTGAACATGCAGTGAGGGAGAATACAATCAAGATCATGAGCACTAGGATTTTCTTCATGGGACTTTCCTCCTGACAAGTTGTGTGTGGATGGTGAAATCATGGAGCTTATCCATCCATTCTGCACGTTAATCATATATTGCAATCGTTCGGAACCCATTCCTTGGATCTTGTTCTCTACTGAGGCTTTCATGTAATCTGCGTTAATCGTTAAATCGCGACCGTTGCTCAGCGATTAGCGGTCTTCTCAGGCCCGCAGACCTAGCGCATATATTTCAAAAAGGAGTACACAGCCAGAAGTGTCCAGCCAACAATACCAGCATAACCCAAGAAACGTAAGAGAGCAGGCCAGGAGGATTCCCAGATCCAAAGACCAACCATGATGGGTAGAATTAACACCCATACAATGATCTCAACTAAGAGGGGCAACGCCCGCACCCAATCCCAGAGCAAGCCCAACCACGCACGATTCATAACCAATGCGATCGCGAACCCGACCCACAGCAGCGCGAAGATCACGATAGCATACGTACTGAGTATGCGGGGAACAGTAACGTCCCAGAAAATTGAGCCTTTCACATTTAACCTCCCAGACTTACAAGATCACTAACCCCATATAGAAACGTTCCCGGCCCAGAAAAAGTCAATCGCATTGGTTTGTGCGATAGACAGACCAGCAAGAGGAATTAAATTATATACTGACTCCAAAGCGAAGACAATTCAAAAAAAGTATTTATGGACCGTTCTTTGCCCATGATATCTTAGGTGATGCGCTGAGCTACTTAGGTTTAGTGCCTCACTCCAGCAAAGCTGCCCTTTGGCTATAACGGCTAAGGTGGCAGCAGCCTGCGGTGGTAAGCCTAATCGCGCCGCGGACCCTACCAACGCAGCGTGGTCAGCTCCAGGCGGGTATTGCCAGCCATTTAAACCATAAAACGATGACGAACGATTCGTATTTTCTCACCGCTTGATATACACATCGATAAAACTATGCTCTAGTTGAATTGATCGAACAATTTCGAAGCGTATCTCCAGCAATAACCGGATCAACGGACCGACGTAAACATACTCTGTACATTCATAGGTCTCTTGCGTTGAAAGATTCTGATAAGCCATCCTGTAGGTACTATCCACAGGATCGTATGCGATGAAACGGCGACGGATTTGACTGTCGACACCCTGTTCGAGAACCTCTTTGGGTTCGCTCATCCATGCAACTCTCTGCAATCCATCGATGTATTCAAGGATAAAATAGCCGCCAGGTCGCAGGGCGTCAAAGACCTGATCCCTGAAATGGGGAAAGCTCCGGTGGGGAAAATCGGTGATGGCATTACCGAAGCATACCGCCAGGTCATACACCTCCTCCCCGAGTGGATCGTTCAGGACACTGGCTTGTATGAATTTGGCATCAGCGCCCCGCCGGAGGGCTTCCTCGCGTGCTAGGGTAATCAGATAGGGAGCAAGGTCAATGCCTAGGATCTGCGCACCTTGTTCTGCTAAGAATACTGTGATTGAACCGGCACCACAACAGAGATCCACCACGCGATCACCCGGGTTCAGGTAGGCTGCTAGGTGAGGGTAGATCTTTTCGATAAACTCCACCCGCCGTACGGAGGTGAATTGATTTGCGAACCAGTCAAACGGAACAATGGGTTGATCTTGTATCATTCTTGGACCTCATGTTTTCTCAAAGGAATTGTAAATTGGATCCTTAATCAGAAATGATTATAGACGCTTCAGGGAGAAAATACTCTGGATAGGCTTCAAAATCTCCACCTTTCTTCATAACCATCTGATAAACCTGAAACCAAATATGGTCTGGATAGAGACCTGATATTCTGGGGGTTGACTTTTGAAACAAAAAGTTATACTATATCGTTAGCTGATATAGTATATCGGCGTTCGATATAGCAAATCGATTCTGGCTTTACGTTGGACAATATTCAGAGGCGTGCTAAACCGGATAAGCATGGAGAGCATTCATGTTAGAGCCTGACAAGCAACCAGAATACCATCTACCCCTTACCCCAGCGGTTTTTCATATCCTGCTGGCTTTGACTGGCTCCGAAAAGCACGGCTATGCCATCATGCGAGAGGTAGAAGATACCAGCGCAGGCCGCATGGCGCTTGGACCTGGCACTTTGTACGGCGCGATCAAACGGTTGCTCAAGACTGGCTTGATCAAAGAAACCGACGAGCGCCCCGATCCGGCATTTGATGATTCCCGTCGCCGTTATTATGCGCTCACAGACCTGGGCAGAAGAGTGCTGGCAGCTGAGACAGAGCGTCTGGATCATCTGGTCAAAGCGGCTCGCCGAAAAGAAATATTCAAGCCCGCGTCGGACCGGCGAGGAGCCTGACCATGTCGCTGGCTGAACATGTCTACCGAGTGCTGCTGGGGCTTTATCCGGATGAGCACCGCCGCGCTTACGAACAACCAATGCTACAGCATGCTAGAGATCTCGGGCGGGCAGCCCGCCAGCGTGGGCGCTGGAATGTGGTGAAGTTGTGTCTGCAGCTCGTGAAAGACGGTGTCGTCAATGCTTTTATTGAGCATATGGAGGGAGGGATGATGGAAAAGCGTGTATTCAAACCAACCCCGTGGGTGAGCGTCCTGCTGGCATCCGTGCCCGGCCTTTTGATTGCCTTATCCAGGCGGTATACAGATCATTATTATCCGCTATTACAGATTTTCGGCGTTGTATACCTGGGCTTGTTGGTCCTGGCGGTGCCGGTCATCTATGGTGTCAAACGGAAATTCCCGGTTTGGGCACTGTTGCCTGCTGGTGCGTTGGCATGGCACCTGGTATTCGTGACGGGATTAGCATTGGCGGAGCAGGTCAACACACTGCGCATTAATAACTTGAGGTGGGTGAGATTCGAGACAGTTACTACGCTGCTCCAACTCCTGCTGGTCGTGGTGATATTTGTGGTGGTGCTGCGCAAACTGCGAGTCCCACGTTCTTTCTGGCTCATCTTGGGTGCCATGGTCCTTGGCAATATCCTGATGGCAATTCTATACAGCAGCCAGATAAACAGCGGAGAACGGCTCGTTTCTGAGATCACACAGTATTTCACTTCATCCGGCATGGGTATGATCGAGGGGTTAATGCTGGTTGCTATCGGCTTGCTCGCAGCCCGGCAGCATGGTGTTCTGGCGATATTGGTCATGGTTGGCGGTTACAGCTATATGTTCCTCGACTCAGATTACCTGTTCGGATACCCACGGCACGAGTGGGCATGGTTTTCTATATACATCCTATCAGTGACAGCTTTATTTCTGGTTATCGTGCCCGTTGCTTTACTGCGCAGCAAGACAATGATGGGGCGAGCTATGGCAGTGTTTGTACCTGTGGTTACTTTCCATGCTGTGCGAATCACCCTTCCTTTCCTCGTTATCCAACCTCGGGTTGCGTTCCATCCAGGTGAGGTCGTATACTCCATCAACATATTACTCAGCCTGATCCTGGCCTGGATACTGTACAATCAGATCGGTAAAGAAACACACGGGGCAGAAACAGACCTTATGCAACAGGATCCAGGCGTATCGCCAGCAAACCTGGCACCCAGCAAAGGCTAAAAGCAGTCAAACGCGGAGGCCAGACGGGGCTGAACAAATTTGTCCTTCGTATTTCCAGGAGGCAGTCGTCCATCAGCTATAGACGGCTGCCTGCTGGTGTGTTGGCATGGCATCTGGCGTTCGTGACTGGAATATCATTGGCGAAGCAGGTAAACACGCTGCGCATGAATGACCTGAATGGGGTAAAAATCGAGACAGTTACAACGCTCCTTTGAACAGCCTGCAATTAAAACCAATAAGGACAAACAACAATTGCAATTACCTCAAACGGTACATT
The DNA here is from genome assembly GCA_041551115.1 of Anaerolineales bacterium. Taxonomy (GTDB): domain Bacteria; phylum Chloroflexota; class Anaerolineae; order Anaerolineales; family UBA4823; genus DAOVXM01. The sequence goes on along the minus strand of JBFENN010000126.1, from coordinate 1,768 downwards.
TCGCTTTGGGTATTTTTTCGTAGGTCGTTATACCCAGATTAACTGACACCCCGCTCAAAACAACCATGATATGCGTAGCGCGGTCTGGTTTAATTAGGTATACTAAATACGAGCTAACCATGTAACCATAAAAGCTTCTCATTAGGGAGTAATGGTTTGGGAATCACTCAAGAAGATTTCTGCAAGCGCGATCGGCTTTTTTTTGGAGCATTGCTACATCCACAAAATAAGCAGTACCCATATATAACCTGCAGCGAGCACGAATGCTCAGGCTCATTATGCGCGTGACCAGGTCATTTGCGTAAAAGGAGATAATGAAATGACAGTCAACGATGCCAAAGAAGTCAGTTCAACAAACGCAATGGATCGTAAATTCAGCGGGCTACGGCGCTTCAACTTAATCATGGGATTCTTGCACCTTGTCCAGGGTGTCTTCATGATCCTGGTCAGCAACGACACCACCTACCCCATCTTTACCAATTACCTGAACTTCGATCCTGCCACCAGCTCGCTGATACCGAACAGCCAACTATTCTATGAACTGCCTTTTGGTCCGGCGGTTGCGATGTTCCTGCTAATCTCTGCCGTGGCACACTTTTACCTGGCAACTATTGGTTATAGTCGCTATGTGAAAAACTTGAAGAAAGGCATGAATCCAGTCCGGTTTTATGAATATGCCCTAAGCTCATCTTTGATGATCGTGCTGATTGGCATGCTGATTGGGCTTTGGGATCTGGGCACGATCATCCTGATCTTCACGCTCAATGCCACGATGAATCTGTTTGGCATTATGATGGAGTTGCATAATCAAACCACCAAAAAAACAAACTGGACCGCATTCATTTACGGCTGCATTGCGGGGTTCGTTCCATGGGTGGTGATCATGCTGTACTTTGTGGGTGCAGTTAACTCTGGTGATGCCAAGCCACCAGGTTTTGTGTACATCATCGTTCCCACGCTGTTTGTCTTCTTTAACATTTTCGCGATCAACATGGTATTGCAATACAAAAAGGTAGGCCGTTGGAAGGATTACCTATTCGGCGAACGCGTCTACATCATCCTGAGCCTTTCAGCAAAAACCGTTCTGTGCTGGCTGATCTGGACTGGTACTCTGGCACCGGTCTAGGGCAAGAAGCAGTCAAACGCGGAGCCCAGACGGATCTGAACATCTTTTCCCTTCGTATTTCCAGCAGGCAGCCATCCACCAGCTATTGGAGGGCTGCTTGCTTTTTTTTTCTCCTACCCCATCACTCAACTCGGGAATTACGTCTCCCACGAGGACTGTCAATCGTGATGATTTGGACCAAGGCGGACCAGCTTGAGACGAGCACCGGCGGGTAAACCCACCAACCAACAATAACAACACCTACCCAAAATCCAGGCAGCAGAGCAAGTCAACCGCGCTTGAAGATGCGCAAGCCATTTGCTTACCTTGAATCCACTCAGCTTACAATAACGGGGTAAATTTCAGGACTGATAGAAGACAATCTACTCGTAGGACAATCCGAAACCAAAGGGATAGAGTGGGCTATCCGAATCGTACGGCAAGTCAGTCTTCTGGTTTCGCACCGCTTCCATTGAGGAGGGCAGCTCGAAGGGCAGTTTACCCTCGGGCTGGGCTGCCCCAAAGAGCACATCCAGCACGGCTTCATCGCTGGCGCCGAAATCCGCCAACAAAGCCTGTGCGGCGTCGCTGATCTCGGGGATGACAGCGGGGCGATCCAAATAGATCACCACGATTGTGGGCGTGCTCTCAAGCAGCACCAGG
>JBFENN010000125.1:0-8920 GCA_041551115.1 Anaerolineales bacterium | reverse complement strand
GCGCGCAGTGGATCGCCGGGCAGCAGCACGGTCGAGGCAATTTGCCCCGGTTTGGCGCCAATGTGGATGCTCATGTGTTCCTCCGATCTTATCCAGATGATGAAATTGAATCTTGTTGCGGCAACCGCAACAACTTCCGGGTCTCAGCAGTATCGAGATAGACCCGCCACTCCGCCACCAGCCCGCCTTCTACCCTAGCCGTCCACAGCGCTGGTCCATCCAGTGCGTCGTGGGAGCAGGTCGAATGTCCAATTATTAACACCAAGTTCTCCCGCGATTCCAGCATCAAGAAATGGTTGCAGTAATCTGGGTAGGATATAAAGAACTCCCTCCAGCCGGCTTCCATCAGCTCCTTGCCGGAGTGAACCTCATCGCTGCTGTCGATCAAAGTATGGTCCTCGGTCATCAGCCGGGCTAATCCATCCAGGTCGCGGTTATTGATGCACTGGTTGAACTGCAGCACGACTAATTTTGGATCTACATTACTCATGTCTTTTCTCCATCGTTTTCGCCCGGGATGGCATAATCCGGATCAACCGGCAGCCCCGCTACCCCATCGATGTACATCTTGACGATACCGCTACCCCCGAGGAAGCCCAGCTAAGTGTACGATCCCTTGAGGGTGTACCAGTGTAATTCCTCAAGATGACTGCCAGCAGCAAGCTCTCTGCCTACGACACATGCGGAAGCATAGACACCCAATAAGTGATCCAACGGTGTTCCAAAAAGCATATTTTGTGCTTGGTTATTCTTTCACCACCAGCGGCAAGTATATGTCAATACTGCCATACCCGCAGCCGAGTATGGGTTCTGCAAGAAAACCGGACCAAGTTACATTGATGCTGACCGTATCCGCGCTGGATGTGTTAGGCCCTGTCGTGGCTCCCCACCAATTGCCAGTTGCGTTTTGTTGCGAAGCCCGGCTGTTGAAGAAGGAGGTATCACTGTTGCCGACGATGCAGCTGCCTGTCACATGGGTTGCCCAGGTAGCGTCCATGTCGTTGTACACACTGCCGCCATTGGTAGCCATGTTATTCAGGATGCGGCTGCCCGACATGATCGTGCTGCCGCTCGCATTGTAAATGCCGCCGCCCTCGCTGGCGGCCGTGTTGCCCGCGCCGGACCCGCCGATAGTGCTGCCATTCTGGATATTCAAAGTAGCGGAATACGCGTTGTAGATGCCGCCGCCATAGCTCGCCGTGTTGGCGCTGATCGTGCTGGCAGCCACTGTTATTGAGCCATTCATGTTATAGATGCCGCCGCCGTTGGCCGCCGTGTTGCCTGCGCCGGCTCCGCCAATAGTGCTGCCATTCTGGACGTTCATTGTGCCATAGTTCTTGATGCCGCCGCCTTCGGAAGTGGCAGTGTTGTTACTGACGATGCTGCCATCCACCGTGGCGATACCGCTGCCATCGTTGTAAATGCCACCGCCATGGCTGGTTGCTGTGTTGCTCGCACCAGCCCCGCCGATGGTGCTGTTAAGGACATCCAGGGTGCCCGTACTATAGATACCACCACCGTGGTTGGCCGTGTTGGCGCTGACTATGCTGCCATCCACCGTCATCGTGCCGCTGGACTTGTTGAAGATACCGCCACCGTTAGAGTCAGCCGTATTACCGGCACCAGCCCCGCCGATGGTGCTGCCACTCTCAATGGTCAGCGTCTCCCAGTTGTAGATGCCGCCGCCAAAGTTTGCCGTGTTTGCGCTTACGGTGCTGCTATCCAGGGTGGTCGTGCCTCCATCACCGTTATAGATGCCACCGCCGTAGTTGTTGGCCTCATTACCCGCGCCAGCCCCGCCAATCGTACTTCCATTCAGAACAGTTAGCGTGGCTGCGTTGAAAATGCCACCACCAGAATTGGCCATGTTGCCGCTGATTGCGCTGCCATCCACTGTCGTGGTGCCATCCTCCAACGTGGAACCGGCGGTTTGGTTGAAGATTCCGCCGCCAGATGTATAGGCTTGGTTACCCGAATTAATTCCGCCGATGGTACTGCCGTTCTGGATGTCAAGCGTGCCCTTGTTGAAAATACCGCCACCGTATTCTGCTGTATTGGCGCTTGCAGCGCTGCCATTGACCGTCGTTATTCCGGTGTACTCATTGAAGATACCGCCGCCCTCTTCGGAGGCCGTGTTGCCAGCTCCAGCCCCGCCGATGGTGCTGTTGGTGATAATAAGTGTGCTCTCCTCCCAATTGTAGATGCCGCCCCCAGAGTTGGCCATATTGTCACTGACGTTGCTATTATTTACTGTCACACTGCCAACCGAGTTGAAGATACCGCCACCGTTGACAGTGGCGAAATTGCCCACGCCCGACCCTCCGATAGTGCTGCCATTCTGGATATTCAAAGTAGCGGAATACGCGTTGTAGATGCCGCCGCCGTAATCGGCCGTGTTGGCGCTGACGGCACTGCCAACCACAGTTGTTGTGCCAGCCGCGTTGTAGATACCACCGCCGAAGTAGGCCGAGTTACCCAGGCCTGATACGCCGATGTTACTGTTCTGGATAATCAAGGTTCCATTGTTCTGGATACCGCCGCCGCCGTCTGTGACGCTGCCATTGCGAACGGTCACACCGGTAATGGTGACGGTGTTGGTGCATCCGCCGCCGGGACAGATATGAAACACACGGTCTAGCCAGTCGCCGTCAATGATCGTTAACGATGCACCATTGCCCTGGATGGTCAGGTCACCGTTACCCAGTATGTCTAGATCGCCGCTGACATTGCCATCATCGCCCGCTGCCCCTGTCAGGACAATAGGTATCCCATTGGTTTCAGCTGCAAAGGTGATGGTATCAGAGCCAGGGGTACCATTAGCTTGGGTGATGGCATCACGCAAAGAGAATGTACTCGTCACGATGAGGTCATCGGCTCGGGTCGGCTTCGTGACCGCAAGCAGACCAACCAGCAAGATAGCCACCACAGATACACGGACTACTTTGTTGAGAGCGTTTGCGATTGTGGACGGATTCATGGGTCTAACCTCCAGGTATGCAGCCTCCCCTCGTATAGTCTCGGGTATGACGAGAAGGCGATGAGCAGGTAAAATCTACTGAATTATCGCGTGAATGTATCAGGAAAGCAAATTAAGTTAGATCTATGCAGAGCTGCCAGCCATATTTTCAGGAAGTCCGTGCAGGCAACTTCGTGGGGTGACAGTGAAAACCAGCTTATATCCCCGCCAACGGATATAATCACAGAGCAGCGAGTAAAGAACCGTAAACGCCCGATGTTATCGATTGCCTGATTGTCACAGCTGTGCAGCACCGATAGATTCCAATACAGGATTTCAGTTTATGCCTGACATTGGTCCCCTAAAAGAAGAGCATCTTGATGCTGCTGCAGCGTTAGCAGCAGTCCAAGTTACGCTGCTGGCTGAGCAGGTGCCAAACCTGCCGCAACGCTACTCAGAAAGCGCAAACATCCTGCCGCTGCTGCAAAGCATCCTGCAAGCTGGCGGGCCTGGGGTCGCCGCAATGCAATCTGGACAGTTGGTGGGGTACCTGATCGCCTGGCTGATGCCGGAATTTCACGGCAAACGAAGTGTTTACAGCCCTGAATGGGCGAATGCTGCCGACTCGAATAATAAACGGGCGATTTATGAAGATATGTACCAGCAGATTGCGGCTGATTGGGTGTCTGAGCGTTATACCGCCCACTACATAAGTTTGCTGGCAAACGATGATAAACCGATGGAGGCACTGCATTGGTTAGGATTTGGCATGTACGGGGTTGATGCCCTGCGAGGCTTGCATCCAATCCCGGAAAAGCCTGTGCAGATGGATATTCGACCGGCGGAACGACAAGACGTAGAGCAGGTCTATGAACTGCACCAGGAGCTGCGTCAATTTTCCCTCGGATCACCATATTTCTTTATTGACCAGGAGCTGTCCAAGGATTACTTAGCCGATTGGATTGCAGATCCAAAGCGAATAATCTGGTTGGCATATATTACTGGTGAACCGGCAGCGTACTTACAGATCGGTCCTGCGAATGATGATGTGGCAACAATCATCTACGAAGAGAAAACAACAAGCATATATGGTGCCTATACGAAAGATTCGATGCGAGGTAGAGGTATTGGAACGGCTCTGCTTGGTAAAGCGATCGAGTCAGCCCGCCAAAAAGGATATCATAGATGTGCGGTAGATTTCGAATCCATGAATCTCTCGGGAGCCCGGTTCTGGTTCAAGCATGACTTTCGACCAGTATGTCTTTCTGTTCTGCGTTACGTTGACGAGAGAGTGTTATGAACGTATTTCGCTCAGCAACCGAAACCAGCTTGCAGTTCACCAGATACACTCAAATGTATTACTTTATACACAGCATTTTTGTCGAGAGAATTCTTCTACGAGATATTATCCAAAGATGTTACCAATTTTGATGCGTTTATTATGTAATTAGTGGATTTCGCGGATGAAGAAGTTGGTTTATCAAACTGTAAGCTGTGTGTGGAAATCATTAGATTATTCTGAGTTATTATACTATCCGTAAACAGATAAGAAATCAATTTGAGGACATATTAAGAGCAAAAGTCATGAAAATACTGATAAGTCCTTGCCTGATTGGAATCAGAACCCGGTGGGATGAAAGTTGTGATGAGATTGAGGAATTGATCCAGCTTGTGAAATCAGGTCAAGCTGTTTTTCTCTGTCCAGAGCAATTAGGAGGGCTGACTACACCAAGGGAGCCTTCTGAGATAGAGCCAGGACATACTGCGGAAGATGTTTTAAGGGGGAACACAAAAATACTGTCTATAACTGGAACGGATGTGACTGAGCAGTTTGTGGTGGGTGCAGAGCGGATATTGAAATTTTGCCAGGAGATGGGGGTTGAGATCGCAATACTGAAATCTTATAGTCCTTCATGCGGATCTAAACGAACTTATGACGGTACATTTACAGGCACAATTATTCCTGGAAAGGGCATAACCTCCGAATTGCTTGAGCAGAACGGGATCAAAGTCTATAACGAAAAGAACTATCGGGCGAGCAGCGACATATGAATGACTGAAGGGGTAATTCTTACCAACCGCTCCCATTATCGCTCGTGACATCAACTTGTTTTGCTTTATTAGGAGAATATCACTCATATTGGGTTTTTATGGAACTCTCGTTGACTGACGACTATGCAATTAAAAGCAGACTAAACCGCATATACCCGGAAGGTGTGATTTACAAGCGCACACAAACTAATGGGTAGACCTTTTGATTATAGCTTTCTAGTCTAGGAAGGATTTATAATGCCCTATGCAAACAACCAAGGAGCAAATATCCATTATCAGGTATCGGGGGAAGGTTCGCCACTGATATTACTACATGGATTCAATGGCAGTTCCATGGATTGGTACGAGTTTGGATATGTAGAAAAATTACAGGATAAATACCAGCTCATCTTGGTGGATGCTCGTGTGCACGGAGCAAGTGATAAACCTCATGATCCAAAGCTCTACACTTTGGATCAGCTAGTAGCTGATATTACCGCTGTACTAGACAACCTTAACATTTTGACAGCCCACTATTTAGGATACTCAATGGGAGGATGGATCGGATTTGGCATGGCAAAATATGCACACCACCGACTCAACTCAATGATCATTGGGGGCGCACAGCCATACGGAAGGAACTTTGATCAGATTCGGGAATTACTCAGCACCGGGCTCGAAGATTGGATGGCTGTAGTTGAGGATTGGGGCATTTATTCTACTGGTGCCCTAGAACGGATGAGGAATAATGATGCAAAAGCCCTGCTTGCCGTAATTCAAGATAGACCTGATATATCAAATATTCTGTCAAGCATGACCATACCTTGCCTCTTATATGCTGGCAGTGCAGATAACCAACATGATCTCATGGAGCGTTGTGCCAAAGAACTTCCAAATACTACCTTAATATCTCTACCAGGGCTTGATCACATTGGAGTATTTCCTAGAAGCGATCTAGTGGTTCCTCATATCATACAATTTCTCGCATCCTTGTGATTGAATTTTCAGTGAGATATGGATCAGCTACAATAGGAGCTATGACCAACTGACTGGTTTGGGGATCACCAACCCTTTTCCAACGGCGGCAGTTTCCATCTCACGGGCATAATCATAACCAGAGTACTCAGCTTGGGATCTCAGGAGGCAGCGAATACTTGCTTATGGATAGGAGCAGATTGACCGTCTCACTTGCTGTTCTTGGTTTGCTGACCATTTCACTAGGCTGTACGGTTCAAACGCGCCCGGGCAGCCCAACGACGACAAGAGCCGAAATCAATACCCAGGTGCAAGCCACAAATACTGCCAAACCTACTCCGACCCACACCCCCTCTGGTCCTTGCGAGTTAGTCACCAACAGCGATGCAACGATCTTCACTCGTCCCGATCCGACATCAGATGTCTTCTCAACGGTCCCGGCGGGGTTTACTACGACAGTCGCCGGTCAGACTGCATCTGGTTGGTTCGGGTTCGACCCCGGAGTGGCCCAAGCAGCCAATATCGGACCTTTCCGGCTGCGTTGGATCCAACCAGATCAATTCAAATTATCGGGCAACTGCGATAGCGTACCAGTCGTCTGGGCTCCCCCGGCGGGAGTGTGTTTCAATATGCCGATGGCAGATGTTGCAGTCCATGCCGATCCGGATAGCGCCGCACCTACCCTGGAGGTCTTGACAGTAGGGCAGTTTGCAGCTGTAGTGGGAGGCAATGGTTCCGGTTGGGTAAAGGTCGATCTGGCCCAAGGTAACACTGGTTCAACAACGCAAGGTTGGATCGAACAGTCAACATTGAACATGAATGGGCCCTGTCAGGACCTGCCAACACTAAGCGAGTGAATACTAGTAAATTCAATGGATGGGACAAGCAAGATATGAGTATCGATGACCGGAAGAGATCGTTATGTTGAACTACACCAGCAGTGAATTTAAACTCACGGGTAACATCACCGAAGACATGCCCAGATACTTTGAGTTGTATGGGCACCGTCACACCGCCGAGCACTGTACAGCCGTCGCAGCCAATGCAGCCGAACTTGCTGAGAGGTTCGGCTGCGATCCCAGCAAGGCGGCGCTGGGCGGCTATTTACATGATATCAGCGCCGTCATACCCATCAAAGAGAGGGTCGACTTCGCCCACAGCCAGAGCGTGGAAGTACTGCCGGCAGAAGCGCAGCATGCAATGATCCTGCACCAGAAGCTGTCCGTGGTCATTGCGAAAGAGGTATTTGACGTCAGCGATCATGAAGTCTTGAGTGCAATCGGGTGCCATACCACCTTGAAGCCAAAAGCAGCCCGCCTAGACAAGGTGGTATTCCTAGCTGACAAAATCTCCTGGGACAGGAAAGGGAAACCGCCCTACTTCAAAGAGGTGATTGGTGCCCTGGAAGACTCACTGGATGCGGCGGTACTGGCATATATGAATTACTTATGGGCGCGGCCCGGCAGGATTACAATTCCCCACCCCTGGTTTGTTGCCGCGCGCGACGAATTATTGGCCCAGCAGTTATCCCCATGAAACAATCCCTGCTCCATGTAGCGCTCGTCGTTCGGGACTACGATGAAGCTATCGAGTTCTTCTGCCAAAAACTGCACTTCACATTGGTCGAAGACACCTACCAACCCGAGCAGGACAAGCGCTGGGTCGTAATCGCGCCACCGGGATCAACAGGCACCTCCATCCTGCTGGCCAGGGCGGCGACCAAAGACCAGGAAGCATTCATCGGGAACCAATCCGGCGGCCGGGTGTTCCTGTTCCTGCATACAGACGATTTCTGGCGTGATTACTATGACATGCAGTCGGTCGGTATCAAGTTTGTCAGGGAGCCAAAAAACGAGTCCTATGGTACCGTGGCCGTATTCGAAGATTTATACGGCAACCGGTGGGACCTGATCCAACTGAGCAAGCAATACGCCAGCCAACTGGATTAATGCACGGCTGCAGAGGATCGTATTGATAACCATCTTATTTACAAGGATGGCTGCGAAGCCAATAGACGATATTTTCAAGGAGTGTGGCATGTCTACAATTAAACGAATAGCCTCGCCGTACAGCTACTCGAATGCGGTTGTGGCGGGCAACTATGCTTTCATTGGTCTGCACCGGGGATTTGGGGATCGTTTTCCAAGCCAGCTTGAAAGTGCGTTCGAGTCTTTGAAGGACACCTTAGCAGCACTGGGATTGCCGTTGGCGAATTTGGTTAAAGTGAATGTGTGGTTGAAAGATATCAGTGATTTGCCAACGATGGAAAAGCTCTTCAACAATTACTTTGCTGAGGGTGAATTTCCAGCCAGGATGACCGCAACGACTGATTTCATCGATACAGATTGCCTTTTGATGATCGACGGGATTGCCTATACAGAGCAATAACACTCCTCATTGCTCATTACCGATCATCAGCGCTGGGCTGGGTTCGCTCAGCCCCACTCCTGGGCTTTGATAAACTTAGCTAGCTCTGGCAAGCTGTGGAAGGCAGCTAACGCGCTGAGCAGGTAGATCGTCTCGGATTCTGAACGTTGTGCGCTCGAGAGAAGCGCCCCCAGCATTACGTGGGCCAAACCTGCGCCAGCCTCGAAATCTGCCTAGTACGCGGAGGCAAGCGCGGCTGGCGGTTGGTCCCCATAGCTGACATACGCGCCCGCCAAAACGAGCAAGCTTGGGCGCCACTCAGAATTGCTTTCTGCCAGCGTCACCAGGTGCGGCAGGGCGGCGTAGGCGGCTGGGCGGACGGTGTACTGGTGGCACAGCTCTTGGAAGAGGTCATCGTACCAAGCCTGCAGTGCAACTCCAGCGTATGCCTGCTGCAAAAGGGCTGCAGTGTGACTGCCAGCGTTGTAATTGCCAGCCCATTCCTGCCAGCGCAGGTCATCCAGTGCGACCATCGCGGCTCCTGTCGCTCCCAGGCAGTTGATACAGCTTGGATTGCATCTCCCGCTTGAG
>JBFENN010000124.1:0-9039 GCA_041551115.1 Anaerolineales bacterium | reverse complement strand
GCGAGACGGAAAAGCAGTGACATACCGTATGGGCACCCTGACTTGTAGAGGGGCCTTACCCACTGGGGCAGCACCAGCGATCGCCGCCATCTGGCTAGCCGAAGGACGCATCCAACCAGGGGTCTATGCCCCTGAGGCTGCGCTTGATCCGGAGTCTTTCTTCAAGGAACTCGAACAGCGTGAGATTTTCACGCAGGTATCTGTTACCAAAAGGATATAAGTATTATTAAACCTTACGAAGGTTCACGAACACATCTCGGGCTAAAAAACACAAGGAAAATCGGTAACTTAGGCCATTATCAACTATTGGACAACCTTCGTAAGGTTATCTTAAGAAGATTAAATATGGAGATGTTCAGGATACAGCTAAATGAAATATTTTTCCAGTTCACACAACAGGGACCAGAATCTTAGGCCGCCTGATCTATACGAATATTTTGTCGACAATTTCTGGTTCAATGCCGCCGATTTGGAGAACCAGGTGATTAATGAACCTTTACGCGGCAGCCACACAACAGATGTGGTTATCGTCGGAGGCGGCTATACAGGTCTTTCTGCGGCCTACCATATTAGGGCCAAGTTTCCAGAGAAGAAGATTGTTCTGCTAGAGGGCGCTTGCTGTGGCTACGGCGCCAGTGGGCGTAATGGAGGTTTCTGTATCGCAACCGATCTTCTAGGAGAAACGCGGGGTGTTGATCCTGAAATCCGCCAGAAAAACCTGGATGTTTCATTTTACGGTCTCAAGTTCATCAAGCAAATGATATCAGAACACAGCGTCGAGTGCGACTTCGAAGAGAACGGAATGCTGGGCGTCGCGCTTAACGATAAACATGTTCGAGATCTGGAGGAGTATAGAGACAAGCTCAAATCTTTTGGGCTTGATTCGACTCTGCTTCAAGAGGAGGAACTAAAGAACGAAATCAAATCGCCTCGCATTATTGCTGCCTTGAATTACCCGCACGGCGCGATTCTCAACCCAGCTAAACTAGCCCGTGAGATGAAGCGTGTTGTGGAAGAAGTCGGTGTTGAGGTCAGGGAACGGACGGTCGTCACGCGCATCACCCCCGGAAAAGTCAACCACTTAGACACTGAGTTGGGCGAAATAAGGGCGCCAATCCTGGTTATTGCTCTCAATGCTTACGCGCACAAGCTCGGTTTCTTCAACAGACACGTTTTTCCAATCAGTGTTTTCCAGATCGCTACCGAACCACTCAGCCATGACCAATGGGAATCGATCGGCTGGGGTAACAAGCAGGGTCTATACGATATGCGGACCATGTTCAGTTACATGGTGCTGACCAAAGAACGACGCATCGTCATAGGCGGATCGGGTGCCGAGTATTATGATAATGACGCTTTATGCTCTGGCAATGATAAAACTTACACCCAACGCATCACCAAGGACCTCTTTACCTTCTTCCCTCAATTAGAGGGTTTGGAAATAGAACATGCCTGGGGCGGTACGACCACGTACACCTTGGATCGCACTCCCTCCGTGGGCGTGATGGGTGATGATCAGAATATCTATTATGGCGTAGGGTTGAGCGAAGGCGTCCCAACAACGCAGACATTTGGCCGGATCATTGCCGATTTAATGGCCGGAGAATCAAATGAGTTTACCAACCATTATGTGGTCAATCATAAGGTGCCTTACGCCGGTCCAACTCGCCTGCGGGGAATCTTCTTCAGAGGTGCCCGCTGGATGATGGAAAATTATTCATAATCTTGTATGCTCTCATCAAGCGATGGTACTACCAATGGTCCTCTAAATGCCTCCCGGTGCCCTCTTTGTGGTGAACCCAACAAATGCGCCCTGGCCGCTGACCCGAACGCAACCGAGTGCTGGTGCGACTTCGAGGACTTCCCTCGGGAGCTACTTGCCCAAATCCCCGAGAACGCCGTGCGCAGGACTTGTGTTTGCCAAAATTGTCTGGAGAAGTTCCGGGGATCCACCTATATCCCTGATGATTCACCTTAGGACAACGTCGAGGATGTATTATGTATTCTGAAACACCGGATATCATTCCTTTCACTTCACCCATTAAAGGTGAGGTGCTAACTCATGCAGAACTGAAGACCTTAAAAGATAAAACGCTGGATATCTTAGGCGAGATCGGCGTGCATTTTCCTTCCCCAAAAGCCCTGGACATTTTTTCTAGCCATGGTGCACGGGTCGATTTCGAGAATCAAATTGTCCGCATTCCACCAGAAATCGTGACAAAGGCTATGTCCACAGCTCCTCGTTCCTTCATCCTGGGGGGACGGGAAGAGCGCTTTGACCTGCTCCTGGACAGCAGTCGTTCTTACCTGTCCACCGATGGTACCGGAGTACACGTGATAGACCTGGAGACGCGTGAGAAACGCCCCTCATGTAAGGATGATGTTGCATTAATGGCACGGGTATGCGACGCCTTGCCGTTGGTTAGCTTTTTCTGGCCAATGGTCAGCTCGAAGGAGTATGGGCACACAGCGCCGCTGCACAACTGCCACGCAAGTCTGATAAATACTTTGAAACACGTCCGCGGAGGGACAACAGTGCATCCGCGGCTGGCACCATTTATTTTGGAGATGGCAACTGTTGTCGCCGGCAGTACAAAAGAACGGAGTAGACGGCCCCCTATATGCGCCAACATTTGTACGATATCCCCTTTAAGTCATGATCACCACGGGATAGAGACCGCTCTACTTTATGCTGAGGCAGGGATCCCAACCAGCTTCATGGCTATGCCAACGATGGGATCCACCGCACCGGCAACGCCGATGGCGGCGCTGGTCATGGGTGACGCGGAGGTGATTAGCGCCATGGTGCTGATGCAGCTTGCCTATCCGGGCGCTCCAGTATTTCACGCTGTTTTCACGTCGTTGATGGACCCGCGCACGGGTGGATATATCAGCGAAGTTCCAACCCCTTCCTACATTATGGCAAAGCAGCTCGCTCACGCCTGGAATGTACCTTGTCTTGGCGGAGCAAGGGTGAGTGGTGATGCGCCAGTACTGGGTTGGCAATCGGGTTTTGAGGTCGGGCTCGGCGCGGGGATGATCGCCATGGGCGGAGGCGAAATCAACGGTTTGCTGGGATTAGTCGGCAGTGCGACAACACTCTATCCCGAGGAGGTAATCCTCGACCACGATAGTATCTATCACGTCTATGAGATGGTGAACAACAAAAGGTTTGACGAGATTTATATGGCTCTAGACGTGGTGCGGGAGGTTGGGCCACGGGGTCACTTCCTGGCTCAGAAACACACCCGGGAACATATCCGAAACTTCCGTCTGCCCTCTCTGCTGAGGCAACGCGGAGCAGATGGCAAGCAGCGCGACCCCCGCGAAGTAGCTTTGGAAAAGTTCAAACAAATAGAAGCAACACATCACCCACAACCGCTAAGCGAAAATGTCCTGGCAGAACTGGATCACATTCTAGAGGCAGCTGAAGGTGAGGCGGAGAAAATATTCGGGGAATGATATAAACCTGGTGGTGAATTTTGGACCCTAAGACGTTTAATGAATTGGCGAGTACCCAAGTTTTGCATCATCCACTTAACGCCTCTACCAAATAATCCCCGCAAACGTGTTGGTCCGGCATAAGGAATCTTGCGATTTACCACATAATGATCGGTAAACACATTTGATTCTCCGGCCATGAGATCGGTAATGATGCGACCCGCAGTTTGTGTGGATGGAACCCCTTCATCAGAACCAACGCCATAATAGATATTCTGGCGGTCACCCATCACGCCAATTGAAGGAATCCGGCCCAGGGTGTAAGCAGTCGTACCTCCCCAGGCGTGTTCGATTTGCAATCCATCCAATTGGGGGAAGAAGGCAAACAGGTTGTTTATGATCCGCTGGGTAACGGTTTTATCGTTGCCGGAACATAAAGAATCATCGTCGTAATAGGTGAAGTCCGAACCACCCATAACGATCCGTCCATCTACGGTTGGAACACTGTAGCTAAAAAGAGTACGTAGATCGGATAAGCCCTGCCGATTCTGCCAGCCTATTGATTTCCATTGCGCTTTGCTGAGTGGTTGTGTCGCGATCTGGAAAACACTAATTGGAAAAACACGGTCCTTGAAGAAACCGAGTTTGTGAGCGTAGGCATTCACGGCGATGACGAGGATAGGTGCACGGATATCACCCAACTCCGTATCCACGTGGTTCAATTTGCCAGGCAAAATGCGGGATACAACCGACCGTTCTCTGACCTCAACACCTGCTTCCTCCACAACGCGCTTCATCTCGCGGGCAAGTTTAGCGGGATTGAGGGTAGCACCGTAAGGGATTTTCAATCCAGCAGTAAAAAGTGGTGATTTGATCTCGGCTTCTAAATCCACCCCCTGGATGAAGGTTGAGTCAAGGTCAAAAGATTTGAGTTCATTGTTATACTTTTCTAGGGTATGAGCCTGCTTCTCATTCATGGCGACTTCCAGCATACCATTTTCCTCGAAATCGCACTCGACCCCGTGCTTTGAAATCATCATCTTAATCTGTTCCAAGCCATATGATGATACTTCCATGTCTTTCTGGCGCCGCTCAGGATTTGTTTGATACCAATCCAACATGCTTGTATTAATGCAGAAACCGCCATTACGCCCAATTGCACCATAACCGCAGCAGGCCCCCTCGAGCAGCACAATCTTCTTTTCTGGGAACTTGCACCTAATATTGTTGGCCGTAGAAAGTCCTGTAAAACCGCCCCCAACGATCACCACGTCCGCTTTATGACTGCCTCTCAACGGTTGATTTATCACCTGATTCTCAAGATCGGCGGCTTTGAACCAGAAGTTATCGACAAAATATTCGTAGAGATCAGGCGGCCTAAGATTCTGGCCCCTGTTGTGTGAAGGTGAAAAATATCTCATACTTGCATCTAACCCTTGGGCTTTTCTGGAACAGCCGATTACTTAGCTTCGGCTGATATTTCCGGGAAGATGAATTTACCCAATTAGAGGGTAAACTTGTTTTCCTTCAAAAAATGTCATCGCGATCCGGGTTGTAGGTATCTGCTCAATGTCAATGTCAAAAAGGTTTCGCTCAAGAATGACCAAGTCAGCAAGCTTGCCAACCTCGATGGAACCAATGTCCCTGTCTAAGAAGTTCGCGTACGCGCCGTTCAAGGTCGCGGCAGTGATCATCTTTTCGAGACTTGCTCGTTCTTGTAGCGGAGGCAGCACACCAAGATCGTCATCCTCAAGCTCGACATCTGGATCTGGCACCCTTCTATAGTTTGGATCGGCACTATAATGACTGTCGAATTCAGTCTGAGGGATAAGTCTAGTCATGCCGCAATAGATTGCAGACATCAAATCTGGCTCTGAGACCCAAAAGTCACTGGCAATGGTCACATTAGCCCCAGCTTCAAATAGGCTGTTTAGCGGATACTGCTGATTGAAAGCCCGATCACGTCCAAGATAGCCGAGGTTCAACTTCCAAAAGTAATCATCAATCGACATCCAATAGGGACTCGTATGGATACTGACTCCGAATTGATTAATCCGCTGGATGTCTTCTGGCTGCGCTAACTGAAGGTGGGCGAAAGCGTGTCGGGAATCCCGCCTTCCATTTACTTCAATAACTGCTTCAAGCGCATCCAAGATATATTGTGCGGCGGCATCTCCAATCACGTGTACGTGGATCTGGTAATCTGCTGAATCTATTCGAGCGAAGGCTCTCTTAAGAAGGTCATCATCCCAAACTTTGATACCGCGCCAGCCATCATCCCGGTGAGAATAGGGTTCAAGTAGATAGCCGGTTTCTTCTTCAATCACATGATCAGCAAAGAATTTAAAAGAATGTGCTTGGAAGTGTGGGTGGGTATATCTTTTTGCTAATGCCTTCCCCTGATCTATCTGTGCGAAAACATCGCCCTCTGGGGAGATATTCCAAGAGGCGCGATATCGCACTGTCAATTTACCTTCTTGAGCGAGTTCATCGTAAGCTTCGTAGAAATACCGTTCATCTGTACCCAACATCGCTTCGTGAGCGGTTGTGATCCCCTTGGCGTTTAACCAGCCCTGTAGCCACAGCAGTGATTCCTTGATCTGTTCTTTTGGTGGTTCAGGCATTAAATCGCTCACCGGTTTCATCGCCCCTGGTTCCTGGAGCAAGCCGGATGGCTGTCCAGTTATGGGATCTTGTTTGATAACGCCCTCGTCTGGTTGAGGTGTATCCTGTGTGATTTGAGCGAGTTCAAGAGCCTTTGAGTTGACCCACATTGAGTGTCCATCTTTGGAGGTAATGGCAATTGGTCGCTCTGAATCAATCTCATCAAGCCATTCTTTTCGAGGTCCAATCTCGTCAAATGCCGAGCGTGCATAGCCAGCACCTATGATCCACGGTGCTTTCGAATTCCTTCCGGTAAATTCCTTGATGACTCGTAAATATGCTTGAATTTGGTCTTCTGCGGTTACATCGAAGAGACTCAACTGATACTGATAAAGATAGGCGCTTTGGGCTGGATGCATGTGGCTATCCACAAAAGCAGGCAGCACCATTTTGCCATCCAGGTCGATCACAGTTGTATTCGATCCAATGTATGGTTCAACGTGTGCATCTGTACCGACAGAGACTATCCTATCCCCAGAAATCGCGATTGCCTGCGCCCAACTGCGATCAGGGTCTACCGTATATACTGTCCCATTTTTCAGCACCAGGTTTGCTTTCATTTCTTTCACTATTAACTCCTTAGACCTATAGCGGTTTTATCCCGATGATCGATTCTTTTGAAATGAGATCACCAGAATTGCTAAATTATTGTTTCTGTTTCCACCAACTCCTTAGTATTCGCATTGTAACATATTATTTTCGTTATATTCCAATATTTTCATCTTCTATATCCGAAACAGAAATATTCCAGGATAAGTATTGACATTTCGGAAATAATACGCTATTCTACTATTTACCGGGATCGTTATTCAGTTTATTGTTACGAGCAAGATTTGGAGTTTATGGATAAAACTGACCAGACCGACTGGGAAATCATTGCATTGCTCAACGAAGACGGACGAATGCCGAGTGCTGAGATTGCACGTCGACTAGGGAATGTTTCAGCTCGCACTGTCACCAATCGCATCGAGACACTGACAAAGAAGGGTGTTATCAATATTCGCGCTATCCTTAATCCCGAAAAGGTTGGTTATGGGGTGATGGCTGATGTGTTCATAGATGTTCAACCAGGACATGTGCGAGAAGTAGCCGAAAAGGTTGCAGAAATACCTCAAGTCACTTATGTGGCTTGCGCAGCGGGAGAATCTGATGTCAGCATTTCTCTGCGAGTGCGCAGCATAGAGGAGTTATTTGACCTCGTCAATGAAGAGTTGGGTAAAATACACGGTGTACGCCGCACACAATCCTATATATTACCCCTCAAGATCAAAGACCTAGATACATGGTTGCCGCCGAATGTTTTTGACAATCATGATGTTAATGACTCAGATGAACCGATAAGTAATAAAGACGATCTTACACCGATATCCAGACCCTGAAATTGAAAGGAACAATCCGCTCCGGTTAAGATCAATGTCAGCAAGCAAGCTTGATTCTATTCAAATTTGAACCTAAACAACTCTCGAGATGATTCAGACAATGTGTTGTCTATACATCTGTAATTACATCCCACATCTTACCATGGTTGGCAAGATCTGCGTTGTATTCACAAAATCAGAAGTGGAACTCGCTCTCCAGCCTGTTGATTTTACCAATTGGGACCAAGGAGAACAGAGTTGAAAAAAGTGCTGGTTATTGGTGCCGGTGCACAAGGGGGACCCTGTGCGTCCATTTTGGCTAACGAAGAGAGTGTTGCGGAAATCAGGTTAGGGGATATTGATCTGGAAGTTGCTAGGAAAGTAGCCGCCAAGATCAAAAGTCAAAAAATTCAGCCGGTAAAACTGAATGCATACGACTTAGGCGAGGTTATAAAAGCAGCTGAAGGGATGGATGTGATATTCAACCTCACCCTGCTGAAGTACAACGATATCATCATGGAAGCCGCACTCATGTCACAGGCTCACTATGTTGATACAGCTTGCTCCACTCAATTCTTAGAGGATTGGGCAGCTGGCAATGAATCAAAATTCAATCGTGAATTTGCCGCCATCGGAAAAACAGCCCTAGTAGGATGTGGATTCGCACCAGGAATTGCAAATGTGTTGACTCGTTATGCCTGCGATCAAATGGATCGGGTTACAAAAATTATTATCCGAGCAGGTCGAGGATCTGTTAAGAATTCTGATGAGGTTGTCAGCGGATGGGAGCCGACTTGGTCTCCGGAGATTTTGTTAGAAGATTATTCAGAACCGCCCATGGTTTTAATGGCGGGCAAGTTCGTCCGCGTCCCCATCTTCAGCAATCCTGAGATATACAAATTCCCAGATCCAATCGGAAAAATGTTGCTCTCGTCTCACATGCATGAAGAACCCTATCTGATCCCCAAATTCTATTTGGAGAAAGGTCTCCAAAAACTGGATTTTAAGTATCCAGTAGATAAGATTGTCGGAGCATTTATAAAAATGGGTTTTGCTAACGACACTCCCATCGACGTTAATGGGGTGAATGTTGTACCAAGAGATGTGTTGATGAAGCTGGTCAAACGACCCCGGAATCAATTTCTAGCGGAGAATGAGACTACTATCTATCAATCTGAACTAACCGGGATTATTGATATCAATGTTGAGGGAGAACGCAGTGGTGAAAAGATAGTTCACATCATCAGCTACCGTTTCACCGATGGCCCAAACAAAGAGCGACAGCGTAGGTTGTACAATTCATATGGGACCACCATGGTCCACGTGGCACTCCCTGCAGTTGTGGGCGCGAAAATGTGCGCAAATGGTGATGTGCAGAGCGGTGTGGTCAGTCCGGACAGCTTAATTCCAGATATATTCTTCAATGGGATGGCAGAACGTGGCGTGTCGTTTGATATGGGCATTTTTGACATCGATAAAACTGCTTAAAAAAGAGTTCAAACTTACAGATGCGCGTTCTATTTTTTGGAAGATAAATGCTGCTTTTTTAGGTATCATCATACTACTTAGTATCGAT
>JBFENN010000123.1:0-9100 GCA_041551115.1 Anaerolineales bacterium | reverse complement strand
GACAACCCGAGATCATCGCTAACTGCTTCCCAATGCTCCTCAGCCGTGATGAGTCCCAATGATGCCAAGCGAGAGCTTTCGCCAGCAAATATCACATCGGATAACTGGTCATATGTCATATCCAGCTCTTCAGCCAGCTGCTCACGAGGCGATCTGTCTTCCGTGCGAACAATCACTCCACCAAAATCAAATATCAGCGCCCCTAGTTGCACGATTGCACCTCAATTGTTAAAAGTAATTTTTACGCTGGAATTCTAGCGCCTTTAAGCAAGTTGTTGGTATTGTAACCAAGACCGTCCACAGGGGCAACATACTCAAGGCGTAACTAAACTAGATGAGTTTCGGGTTCACTTTACTTTTCCAGCGTGGTAGTGCTGAGTTCAACTCCGGGACGTAATTCTTTTTCATACATCTCGTAGCGATGCTTTGGGTCGGAGTGCATACCAGCTTTCTCATATAGACGTGTCGCCCCAGTCAAACTCATGCCATCAACGCCTAACCCCACTCTTTTGGCTCCACGCTGGTAGAGCTCACCAAATGAATGATGCAGTAAAGCCAATGCGATACCACGCCGCCGCCATGGTCGCACTACTCCCAAGGTATCTACCCAACCCATCTGCTTGTCCTCTGTTGTCCGCGGCCAGCACAAAGACATCCCCACGATCTCAGATTCTGCTTCAGCCAAGAACCACAACGTGGGATCATAGTTCGGATCGTTCTTCATAAAATGCTCCCAGAGCTTGAGTTCTTCTTCAAAGGGCATATCAACGTATCCAAAGTGATCCTTAAATGAATCCCGAACAGCATAGATAACAGCATGCTCTTCACCGGTTCTCATTTTTCGGACGGTAACTCCGGACGGGAAATGAGGCCGCTGCGGAGGTCCATTAAGCTCAATCACCATACGTAAAGAGAAACGAGTGGCAACAAATCCCGCAGCGCGGTGCTGAAGGAGGCTCTTCTCGTTCACGTAAGACACAAAACTGTGTACAGAAAACCGCGCGCCATCCGGTGCTCGCTCACTTACCTCGCGGGCGCGCTGTTCTGCCCACGTGATTAAGTATGTACCAATACCAAGACCCTCGTGATCCGGATGGACCCTGCCCCAGATATTTACACGAATCGAAGGTACAAAAATATCCCATACCTCCTGATATCCAACGATTTCTTCGGAAGGAGATATTATCAATAACGAATCTGTTGACAGATCAAAACCCGGAGTCCCCCACTCACGGCGATATTCTTGAACCGAAAACTCAATGTCACCCAATAAAGCAATCGAGGTGAGATTTAAGAACTCAACAACTGCTTCAAGATCGGTCTCTATTGCCGGACGTGCATAATATCCAGCTGGTAATTTTATTTCATTCATTAGATATTCCTTCTTTATTCCATACACCATTACTTTGCCGACCCGTAAGTACCTGGTTGCTGGATATATCTCTGCCCAGTATCTTGAAAGTAAAACTGCTACCCGAGATAGCTTTAATCATGACCACAGCAAACTTATTCATTCCGCGAAAGCACGCAGTAGATCTTTCTTGCCGTTTAATGGGTATCTTCTTGTGTTTGATGAGATCGTCATCAAAACGATTAATCGTAATACGCATCATCCACTTCCTTAATTCTTTTATTTCAACACTTAACCATTGCGATGCAGTTTTCCAACGCGTTTGGCATAACGCTCAGCCCGACCAAATACCCACAGACCTGCAGGTATAGCAACAAAACCCATCACCAATGTCGGCCAGATAAACTGCCAAAGATCTCTTGTCGAAGCACCATCTAACAGGGCTTGGCGAGTGCCATCCAGGACATAAGTGGCTGGGCTTAATACCGCAAGCTTTTGGAGCAGATTGGGCAACACCTCGACCGGATAGTAAACTCCAGATATCAGCAGAAGCACAGCA
This sequence comes from Anaerolineales bacterium, assembly GCA_041551115.1. Classification (GTDB taxonomy): domain Bacteria; phylum Chloroflexota; class Anaerolineae; order Anaerolineales; family UBA4823; genus DAOVXM01. The sequence goes on along the minus strand of JBFENN010000123.1, from coordinate 7,190 downwards.
ATAATCACATGAGTCATCTGGGCGCCTCGCTCGGGAAAGAGCAGTGGGAGAACAGATCCCATGATACCGACTCCAATAAAGGATAAGCTGCCAGTGATGAGCATCAATGTGCCACCGAACATATTCGCGTTGCTCATGTCGATCTCAAACAACACGATCGTGATCAGAAGGATGACACCAGTGAACAAAAGGCTGTAAATCACGGCAAAGAATGTTTGCCCTGCCATGTGAGTTAACCGACGGATTGGAGCCATCAAAGTGTATTCTATCGTTCCTTCCCAGCGCTCGATACTGATGACTTCGGTAATCCAATAAAAAATGGATGACAAGTAGCGCCAGACAAGGGTACCAATCAAGAGATAGAGCACCAGAAAACGCCCATCGACACCTTGGGCACCGCTTAACTGTTCCATCCCCATCCCGATAAAGCTGACCGATAGGCTATTGGCGATTGAGTACGTCAACCAAACCAATTCCCAAGTCCAGTAGCGTTTTACCAGGTTGGCATTACGCTCCATAAAGGCATATGTGGCTTGTAATTCATGTAAAACAACTGTTGACATCGTTTCTTCTCCTCACTCCCGAAACTCTTCATGATGTATCCATTGATCCAAACCAGATCATTTTCTCAGTTTACATTGAGCGGATAAAGGACATCTCTGCAACTCAAGGCGTCTTTGGTTTAAATACGTACTTATTCACAGATTTTTAGCTTTACAGATATCCATCCTTTACCAGTTTTTCGCCTGTCAACTCTAAGAAGACATCTTCCAGAGTAGGCTTTTTGTCTGTCAATTGGATCATCTTCTTCAGTGCTGCGGGTGTATCCAGTGCGACAATCCTGCCTTTATCGATGATGGCGACACGCTGGCATAGGTTGTCTGCTTCTTCCATATCATGAGTCGTGAGCAGCATGGTTGTTTTTTGCTCGCTATTGAGTTCTTTGATTACAGCCTGAACCTCACGTTTTGACCGAGGGTCAAGACCAGTGGTTGGCTCATCCAGCAACAAGACACGCGGTTTTGAAAGTAACGCACGGGCAATCGCAACTTTCTGTTGCATGCCACGAGACATCTCCTCCATAGGTTTATACAACGAACGTTTTTCTAGACCAAGTCTAGTCAAGATCTCTATCGAACGTCGCTTTGTCTCACGCCCACCCAGTCCGTATAACCGAGCGCCATACACCAAATTTTCTATGGGTGACAGTTTTTTAAAGAAGCTGGCTTCTACCGAAACTCGATTAATCAATCGTTGGACTGCCATCGGTTCTTGGACGACATCATGATTGAAAATACTGATATCCCCACCGTCCGGCAGCAACAGGGTAGCAAGTAACCGGATTAGGGTTGATTTACCAGACCCATTTGGTCCAAGCACCCCAAAAATTTCTCCATCATGTACAGAAAACGATACTCTGTCCAACGCAACAATGCAGTTGCTCTTGTTATTCTGCGTTTGCTTAGTTTTAAAATCGCCAGTTGAATGGCCATTCCGTCCATTTCCAGTTTTGAACCAAGGCAGTCGCGACCAAAGGGGATCACCGGTCTTGCCGAATCTCTTATAGGCATTTGTTACAACTATTGCATCCGACATCACAACTCCTCCAAAAAATAAAGGCCACGGGCATCCCGTGGCCTTATGCAGACAAAAAATCTTGTGGACAAAAAAACCACGGGGCTGGAGCGCACCCGTGGCTGAAAATCAGACTGTTATTTATTTACTGATAAACAGGCGCACTCCATTTAGGCGAAACGAGACCGCTGCTAACCGCAGCTTGTCGTTTCCGTGAAATTCCTATGATAGTCATCAACATGTAATACGCCTCCGCTGTAAACATTAGTGCAAGATTAATGCGGCGTAAGGATACCACGCATCTGCAAACTGTGTCAAGGGATAATTGCTTGGTAGCATCCATAAGCCTACTGGTGAGTATACAACCACTGCTCGTAGAGTCTGTCAAGGGAAACCCCAGACGATTTTTCAAAGCTATCGAGGAGGTCATCCGACTCTGCAATAAGGTACTTGTTTGCTTGGTAATAGTTTTGCAGAGCTTCAAAAAATGCCCGATTACCAATCTCATCGCGTATCGCTTTGAGAGCCAGCGCACCCTTCGAATACACAATTGTGCCATAAGGTTTTTGCTCGGGTGCACCCTCAAAATATCTCAAATCTTCTGTGACCAAATCATCCAAATTGTCGGCAACAACGGCGGCATAACGATCATCCCAATAAGCAGTAATACCTTCATAGGCTGGCTGCCCAAGCACATCCTGCATGTACACACCTGAGGAGTAGGTAGCGAGGGCTTCATCCAACCACGGCTCATCAAGCACATCGTTCCCAACCAGGCTGTACCACCACTGGTGGGCAACCTCGTGAGCTACCGTCACAGAAAAACTAGGTTGGGTGGGGTCATCATAGAGACTCGTGACTGCTAACATTATGCCAGGATATTCCACACCTAAAGCATTGCGCATCGGTGCCTCGATTAAATCGAGTTCAGTGTATGGATAAGCACCGAACCGTTGGTTGAACACTGTTAGCGAGTCAGCAGCTACTTGCAGTCCGATCTCTCCAGCCTGATCATGCCCAGGAAGGTAGTAGGAATTCACCATCGTACCATCAACCATTTTGCTCGCTGTCATAAAATCTGGACTCATAATCATAAAGAAATCCCTGACAGGTCCGCTGATATAGTGGTATACAGTCTGATTATTCTGTGCCTTACGATCAACTTCGACTCCAGTAGCAGCAAGCGTGATGCCATCATCAAGCGACACATCAACAGAATAAAATGCGGTGTCGCTGTAGACCGAATCCCCAATCGTCGAAACCGGATCCAGATTCCAACCCTCATCATCATAGACTGCCAACTGCGGGTACCAACCACTTAATGCTAACACATCTGCGCTGAGATTGTAGATACCATACCCGGCTGGTGTCTCTTGACCACCGAAATCTTCAGGGACGCTTCCAGAGAAATTCATATCAACCTGAACAGTATCACCAGGCTCCAAAGGTTCAAACAGGGCTACCTCCAGCACGGTATCGTCAAGTGACAAATTTATCTCCCCCGGCTGTCCATTAACATCTACATCTTCTACCTGCAAATTGCCATTGCCATAGCTTTTCCCACCATTGGGGTACAGGCGGAAGAAAAGACTATCAAGCACATCTGCTTCAAGGTTTGTGTAGGTTACGAGGCTCTGACCAGTAAACTTGGCATGGTGGAAGTCGATATCGAGGCTGAGGTCATAGTGAGGTATATCCCCAAGCGCGGTTCCATCTGCATGAAAAGCTGGGAGAACAGCAGGATTATCAGCTAGATCAGTAACAGTATCCGATCCTGATGGTAAAGTGAACAAGGCACTAAGAGTCGCTGTTGGGCTTTGTTGTACATGATCCGCTTGACCGGCCACCGACCAGGGCAATGTTACACGACTGCATCCCACCATAAAGAACTGAGTCAGCCCCAGGGACAACAGTGTGAATCCAATCAGACGAAAATTCTTCATACTCATTACACCTTCCTCGATGCGTTCGCTGTTTAGATGATTACGATTTTCGGAGGCGTTATGTTCAGCACTTACATTGAATTTGAACTGATTAGGGGGAATTAATTAGCGAGAATGAGTCAATGAGCTCCCCGTAGCGAGTGATAAACTGGAAATTGAGTTGGTCTGGAAAGGCTTCAATCAACATCGCCCCATAATCACCGTTATACCGCACCTGACTGCCTTCCACAATGTTTTCAAACCTGTAGATGGCACCACCTCCCAGACCATTGACAAAATGGGGGATGCCATCTGCGTGGATCCTTTCGTATGTGTGGTCATGCCCGGAGATAACCGTGGAGGCACCCCATTGCGCATATGGCCAGCGTGTCCACCCGACAGGCCCATGTGTTCCAGAAGAATACGGGGGGTGATGCATGTAAACGATCTTCCAAGATGCATCCGAACTCTGCAGCTTTTCCTGCAGCCAAAGCCCTTGCTGCGAACTTGCTCCTACCCCGTCCGGCTCATTCGAATCGGAGTCCAGTGCGAAGAGGTGTACGAATCCCAAATCAACATCATAATAGCGTTCGTTTCCGGGGAGGCTGAAATACTCCAGATAGGGACTAGCATTTACCGATCGCCAGTCATGATTGCCCAAAGTTGGGAAGAAACGGTTCTGATCTGCACCCTCCCCAAACGCCCCCTCATACGGGTGGATGTAGCTATGATAGTACTTGCCTATATGTTCATCAATCGTTTCCGCTGCACCATCCGGATAATTATTATCTCCGGTGGTGATGATGAAATCTGGATTCCAGCTGAGAACAAGATTGGCAACATCCTGTTCTGCCTGTTCACCGCTACCATAATCTCCGATAACAGCAATACGAATATTCTGCGGTTCTAGTGTCGGGGTGTCCGGCGGTGCAGGGCTGAAGGCTTGGGTTGCAGAATCCTGCGGTATCTCTTCAGCCGTCGGGAGCAGCAGAGGGTCGGATTCTGGTAAAGAAGTGGTAGTGAATAGAGGAACAGGTGTTGAAGAGCCGAGCGGAATTGGTGATGCGTCTAGAGTAGGCAGGGTGGTCAATGGTTGGCAACCCGCCAACACGAGACACAACAGACCAACTATCAATGCTATGCGGTTGATTCTGTTAGCGCACATGGACAAGCTGGTACAGGCTGCCAGAATAATCGACCAGATAAACCTCTCCAGCCTCATCTTGCCCAAAAGCGGTTATATTGAGCCCAGTTTCAAATAGAAGTTTGGTCTGCCATACACCATTTCCTGTCGAGAGCAATCCCCAGATTTTTCCTGAACAGTAATCACCATATAGATAGATGCCATTCCACTCTGGTAAGCTATTCCCGCGATAGACTACTCCACCAGTAACGGAACAGCCCTGATCGTGTGCATATTCTGCGACAGGGTCAACAAACTGCAGGTCGATTGGAGGGTCTCCGTTGAACTCGTGTTTTCCTTCGCGGAAATTCCAGCCAAAATTTGCTCCGGGGAGTGCCATGACCGACCAGAAATCTATCTCTTCCCAAGTGTTCTGGCCGACATCTCCGATATACAAATCCCCGGTAAGACTGTCGAAGGTAAACCGCCATGGATTGCGCAAACCATATGCCCAAATTTCTGATAATCCCCCACTGACAACGAAAGGATTATCCTGGGGAATGGCATAGTGCTCGCCTTCATTCACATCTAGCCTCAATATCTTTCCCAGCAGCGTATTTGTGTTCTGAGCATTGCCATGAGGGTCATTTGCGGATCCACCATCACCCAGCCCAATATAAAGAAAGCCATCAGGTCCAAATGCCATTCCACCCCCATTGTGGTTGCCATAAGGCTGAGAGATGTTGAGCAGGATGTGCTCGCTCGCAATATCGATTTGAGCCGGATTATCTGCAGCAGTAGAAAATCTAGCTATGACCGTATCCCCGTCAACATCCGTGTAATTGACGTAAATTGTTCCGGTATCAACATATTCCGGGTGAAATGCTAAGCCTAACAACCCCCGCTCTCCACAACAGCTGACTTTTGATCGAATATCTAGATAGGGAAGTTCTGAGACAACATCCCGTTCAAGAATACGCACCAAACCGGATTGTTCCAATATAAAAAGACGCTTTGACTGGTCAGCAGCATTCACGATACCAACCGGATTAAGAAAACCGGATGCCACATTTTGCCACATAAATTCTTTTGGGTCAGGAAAAAAGGTAATCCCATGTGAAGTTGGCAGTGGAGTATCGGTGGATGCAAGATCCCCAGTTGTTGGGCTAGCAGTTTTAGTATTAATATTTTTGGCCGAATCAGGTGTTGCTGACGCCGAATTTTCCCCCAAATTGGTTAATGGTGAAACACCTGTACTTGATGAAGTTGGAGGGAATGGTGTTGGTTCCCGGGTAGAAATTAACCCGCTACACGAAGAGAGAACCCCCAGGAATAGTACGTATGCTAAACCAATCAGCAGCCACTTACTCATCCACCGTATATTCTGCATCAACTATATTCTCTTCATCTTCCAAAGGGTCATTCCATTCTCCAGGCACGACACGAGTCAGTTTTTCCAAGTGTTCCTGAACAACAGCCTCTGGACATAGTTCGATGAATAGATACATACCCAAGCCTAGTATCGCTGCATCGTCAATTGGACCCAAGATGATATCGGGAATCAGGACATATAATAACGAGCCGATGGGGAGAAACTTTAACCAGATCGGTACTCGTGAATCAAAAAACAGCTTAAGGACTAACTTGATGTTAACTGCCAAATCCTGGAAGAACCCACCGCTATTAGAAACCGTAATCTTACGATCATTTTTGTTACTCATATCGGCCTCCGTTAAACTACCGGCATTATACTATAACCCCCTGGGTGACCATAAAGGCACATAGAACACGAAAGCGGGATGACTATAGCCATCCCGCTGATGGATGCAGATCAAATGGGCTACTGCGTTTGTGCTTGATTTACTACAGCAGTAAATGCTTGAGGATCACGAACGGCCATATCGGCCAACATTTTACGGTTAATCGCAATATTGCTGGACTTCAAGCTGTGGATGAAGCGGCTGTACGTTGTTCCGTTTTGCCGGGCAGCGGCATTGATTCGCGCGATCCACAACCGGCGTAAATCCCGCTTCCGAGCGCGCCGGTCACGGTAGGCGTACCATAAGCTTTTCAGCATTGCTTCATTCGCGCGGCGGAAAAGCTTCGAACGCGTGCCATATTGACCTTTCGTTAATTTCAATACTTTTTTATGATGCTTGCGACGACTTGGACCTGTCTTTACACGTGCCATTTTATACTCTCCTGCGAGCCCCTGAGCGCCGGTAGCAGCGATATCATTCCACTACCCGTTGTATACACCCAACAGCCGCAACTAACTAGATTGATTTACCTGATTAGTGCCTGTACTTACTTCAGATTTGGGGCTAATCTGCGAACACGCTTCTTGATACCCCGCCCCTTGACTGGGATCATTTCATCGAGCAGGCGCTTGGTCCGCTTGGAGGTACGGCGGCGCAGATGGCTTTTACCACCTTTCGTACGCACCAATTTACCTGAGCCTGTCAAGCGGAATCTCTTTGCGGTTGCTTTATGAGTCTTCAATTTATATTTAGTAGTTTTCTTCTTACGAGCCACAGCTATACTCCTATCTGACACAAAATTCCGCGGCG
>JBFENN010000122.1:0-9105 GCA_041551115.1 Anaerolineales bacterium | reverse complement strand
GGTATGGGCATTTTTGCCCTGTGGGCATGGAGACAATATTATCGCTACCCACCCCAAACCACGTAATAAGCATAGCGTTTTTCGAGACAAGATGATCTGATGCTTAGATTTCCCTCGTTTGAAGGCAGCAACAGAGCCTAATCCGGGGGTTATCATTGCAATCCTAAATTGGATTCTAGATCGGAATACATATCGCTGTAAGCCCTAAACAACTGACCATTACTGTACCTCACCTGAAGCAATGAGAAAAGTTGTACTTGGAAATCGAGGGGAATGCTTTCCGAGTGTGAGGGCATCCTGCAGTACAGCAACGCTGAGTTGACGACAGATCGTTATATTAAGCTGTTCAATATCAAAGATTCACAACGGATCTAAAAACCAAACTGGGACCAAAATATTGGGGGTGACAAATTACTTCCAAGATTTGGAGAACGGGCACGTCAAAATCGACAGCACCCCAGCACGGATGATAGGGAAAATAATCCAATGGGGTGATGAAATTTCATACCAGCAGTATTATGCCATCTCAATGAACCATGATATAATAATATAAATATCACCTATATTATCCTATTATCACTCACATCACCATACATACGGGGGCGGTTATGCTGATTATTAAAAGCTCGGTCGCATTGAAAGTTGGGTTGTTCGACCAGTGAGCATAATAAAACGGATGGGTTAGCTCTGGGATACTTACCATTCCTCAAATAGCAACCTGAAGATCAGAATGTTTGCGATCTCCAGGACATCAAGTATTTTTGGTTAGATAAAGAGTCACCGATGGAAATCATAGCAAAAGAAAATCAGGGAACACAATTCGATATACTCTCAGACATTATTCAACTATCTACTGAGGCGGACAGATATGAACAACTCTATGTGCAAGTTATCGATAAAGCCAAGCAATTACTTGATTTCGACGATTGCTCATTAGCACTCCTGCAGCCAGATCATCAAACATACAAGTTAAGAAATCTCATTACCTCGCAGACATATTCTAGTGATGATATGGATGAGACCTACCCTTTGAATATAGGTATTCCTGGGGCTGTGATCCGTAGCCAGAAAATCCAGTTTATGAGTGCTGATGAGATTAGCGCATATGATCAAACCAATCCCGACAATCCAGACATGTTTGGCGGGAAATTGGGCACCATTTTATCTCTACCTATCCAAAAGAATGGCGATATTCTAGGTGCCTTGACCTTCACGCCCCCCCCAAATGCTAGTTATTCCCAAGAAGATATCAATATAGCCAAGACTCTCGCTGCCCAAATTGCCTTGTTAATTGACCGTACTGAACACATTAACCAGCTTAGAGATGCGAAAGAGGAAATCGCACGTTTAGGGTCATTTCCCGAACTGAACCCGGCTGCGATCATTGAAGTGGACCATCAAGGAAAGGTTCATTATATGAACCCGGCCGCGGAAACCATGTTCCCGCTGTGCAGACGGCAGGGATTCAATTCACCAATTTTATCCAACTTGCCTTCTGTTTGGGAAAAAATGCAAAAGAATGGGGACAACTCCCAAGTTCGTGAATTGAAGCTTGAAAATATTTGGTACCAACAGGTCTTGCATATGGTCCCAAATAGTGATCGTATCCGTAGTTTTGTTATGGATATTTCAGATCGCAAATTGATCGAAGAAAAACTAAAAGAGCAAAACGAGTATTTGGCTGCGCTTCACGAAACAACATTGGGGTTGATGAGCCGTCTCGATATAAACGATTTGCTGCAGACGATTGTGCAAAGAGCAGCAAAATTAGTGGGGACAAAGCATGGTTTTGTGTATCTTCATGAAAGAGGGGAAAATGAAATCGAGCAAAAAGTAGGTACCGGGATTTTTGAGAAAACCGTTGGCACCCGCCTGAAACCAGGTGAGGGTTTATCGGGTCAAATCTGGCTCTCAGATGAGCCGCTCGTAATTGCTGATCATGACACCTGGGAACATGGTTCAAAAGCGTACAAACAAAATGCAATCAGTGGGACGATCGCGGTCCCGTTAAAAACCGAAAACCGATTTGGGGGAACGATTGGTCTAGCATTCGGTAGAGATGAGGATGACACATTTGGAGATGCGGAAGTCGAAATATTAATGCGATTTGCCGAATTAGCCTCTTTAACCCTAGACAATGCACGTCTATTCACAGAATCTCAAGAGCAAGCTAAGCGATTAGCCATTCTTAATGATATGGGTAACCAAATGAGCTTAGCCGAGAGTACAAATGAAATACTGCACATCGTGACCGAATATACACCAAAAATCGTTCCCGCTGAAAGAGTCAGCCTGGCATTATTGACCGAGACCAATGACAGTCTGGAAGTCTATGCTCTGCAAGGTGCCGACGGCACCTTGAAAGTAGGTGAGCGAATACCGCTTAAAGGGACATTGGCTGGACGAGCATTTCATGAGCATCGCCTACTCAATACACCGGATTTGTATGACAGCAATGCTGTAGAAGCTAAACAACTCGCCGAGCAAGGAATCCGATCGACGATGAATGCCCCGCTTGGTGTAGGTGAACGAGTTATAGGAACTCTGAACACGGGGAATTCCCACCCTGGTGTATATGGCGAACGTGATGAAAGCTTGCTCCAGCAGATCGCATCATTCCTGGCGACTACACTCGAGAATACTAGGCTGTTTACGGAAGCCGAAGCTGCCCGTGTAGCAGCGGTATCTGCCAACGAAGCCAAGAGTGCCTTCCTTGCTAACATGAGTCATGAAATTCGCACACCGATGAATGCTATCATCGGGATGACGAGCCTGCTACGCGATACAGAGCTTGATACAGAACAAAACGACTTCGTTGAGACAATCCGCTACAGCAGTGAGGCTCTGCTCACGATCATCAATGACATCCTTGATTTCTCCAAAATCGAAGCAGACAGATTGGAATTGGAAAATCAACCATTTGATCTGCGTGAATGTGTAGAAGGTGCGCTAGATCTATTAGCCACAAGCGCTGCAGAGAAAGGGCTAGATCTTGCTTACATGATCAGCAACGATACGCCTGAAGCCATTGTAGGGGATGTAACACGCCTGCGGCAGATCCTTGTAAACCTGCTGAGTAATGCTGTCAAATTCACCGATCAAGGAGAAGTCGTTCTATCGCTGTCGAGCGAAATCCTGCCTTCTGATGAAGCAGCGACCAAAGACAATCGATACCAAATACATTTCTCAGTACGGGATACAGGCATTGGCATTCCACCGGATCGTATGGATCGTCTTTTCCGATCATTCAGTCAAGTGGATGCATCGACAACCCGACGTTTCGGAGGTACCGGGTTGGGATTAGCAATCAGTAAGCGTTTAAGTGAGATGATGGGAGGCGCGATGTGGGTTGAAAGTGATTGGGGGGAAGGTTCTACTTTCAATTTTACTATCCAAGCCTTCGCGGCTACGGCTCCAGCCCACGAGTATTTAAATGACGACCAACCTGACCTTGCAGGTAAACGAGTCCTCATTGTAGATGATAATGCCACGAACCGAAAGATACTTTCGCTCCAAGTCGAATCGTGGCAAATGGATCCGCATGCAATAGCATCACCTACTGAAGTATTGCAATGGATACGCCAGGGGAATGATTACGATGTGGCTATTCTGGATATGCAAATGCCGGATATGGATGGCATGATGCTGGCAAAGGAAATCCGGGGTATAAACCTCCCGGCTGCCAAGAGACCTCTCATCATGCTGACATCTCTAGGTCGGCGTGAGATCAATGAGGACATGGACGAATTTGCAGCCTTCCTCTCCAAACCGATTAAACCGTCGCATCTCTTTGAAACCCTGTTGGGAGTCTTCACAGGACAATCTACTCGTACCACACTGAGAAAACCAAAGGAACAAATAAAATTGGATGAGGAGATGGGGAAGAAGTGCCCGCTGCGTATCCTACTAGCTGAGGATAATGCAACTAACCAGAAGCTTGCCCTACGACTGCTAGACCGAATGGGCTATCAGGCTGATGTAGTCGGCAACGGTTTGGAGGCACTCGCTGCCTTGGAGCGGCAAGTTTATGACGTTGTCCTGATGGATGTTCAGATGCCGGAATTGGATGGTCTTGAAACGACAGTGAGGCTGCGCCGTGAGCTCGCCGATTACCGGCAGCCCAGGATTATCGCAATGACAGCGAACGCGATGCAGGGCGACCGCGAGAAGTGCCTTGCTGCCGGTATGGACGATTATGTAAGCAAACCTATCCGGATCGAAGCCTTAGTTACTGCGTTGAGTAAAAGCCGCCCTCTAAATGATCGCGGAGAGACTCAGGATAAGCTCGATTTAGCCAAGAGTGATCCCGGATCTGATACAAGCTCACAAAACACCCAACCACTTAGCAAGCTTCACCAGAGTCAAGCTCAAGCTGCCGAACTCGACCACAGTGCATTAAATAACCTCCTCGAGATGGTTGGGGGAGAATTTGAATTCCTCGCTGAGTTGATAGATTCATTTTTAGAAGACGCTCCACAATTGCTTACCGAGCTCGATGAAGGGGTTAACCAAGGAGATGCAACAGTCGTGCACCGTATTGCTCACAGCCTGAAATCAAATGGAGCTGACTTTGGTGCCCTGGAATTTGCTAAGATGTGCCAAGAACTCGAACACCGAGCAAATTCCGGCAACCTAGACCAAGCAGCCAAGGCCGTGGAACAAATTCGAAAAGAATTTGATTGTGTCCGCATGGCATTAATTCGAATCAGCAACAATGGCAGTATTACATCAATATCTGGATAATCATACTATTTATAAAAAGTAATTTACAAGAGAAGTTATGCCTGAAGAAGTGGGACAGATCCTAGTAGCTGATGACAACAGGGTAAACCGTCTGAAGCTTTCTCGTAACCTTGGACAGCAAGGGCACACCGTCAGCCTAGCAGAGAACGGTCAGCAAGCTCTGGAAATGCTCCAGGAAAAAACATTTGATGTCGTACTCTTGGATATCATCATGCCTGGTATGGATGGATACCAAGTTTTAGAGGCGATAAAATCAGACCCTAAACTCCGAGATATCCCAGTAATTGTGATCTCAGCGCTTGATGAGATTGATAGCGCTGTCCGCTGTATAGAGATGGGTGCAGAAGACTACTTGCCAAAACCCTTCAATCCAGTCTTACTGCGGGCACGACTGAACGCTAGTCTGCAGAAGAAAAAGCTGCGCGATCTTGAGAAGGCATATCTGCAGCAAGAGGTGATGCTGCACCAGAGTGAAAAACTGGCAACTCTTGGACGTTTGAGCGCCGGAATGGCACACGAGTTGAACAATCCTGCTGCAGCAGCCCAACGTGGGGCTGGACAACTAAGAGCAACATTTGATCAACTTCAACGCTCACACCTCCAGCTTGGTAAGCTGGATCTAACGGAAGAACAGCTAGACACTTTGTTGGAACTCAACCTTTTAGCCCAGGTGCGAGCAGAGCAACCTACGGATATTGACGCCATAGTACGCAGCGATCTAGAGAATGAATTCGAACGTTGGTTAGAAGAGCAGGGAATAGAGAATGCCTGGGATGTAGCCCCAAGTCTGGTTAACCTGGGATACAGCCGGGTTGAGTTAGAAAAATTGGTCAATGATTTCAACCCATCCCAGAGCAAAGCAGTGATCGAATGGCTGAACAGCACCCTAACAATATACAGTTTGCTCGATGAAATTGGGCAGGGAACTGGACGGATTTCTGAACTGGTAAAAGCTCTTAAAGGCTATACCTATCTGGACCAGGCACCTGTTCAGCGGGTTGATGTTCATGAGGGAGTAGACAGCACTTTAGTCATTCTACGCAGTAAATTAAAGGCTGGAGTTACAGTACGGCGCGATTATGATCCAGACCTCCCAGAGATCGATGCATACGGGAGCGAACTAAACCAAGTCTGGACGAACCTGATCGATAACGCCATAGACGCTATGGATGGTAAAGGGGAAATCAGTATAAAGACATACTCACGAGATCATTGGGTGATCGTCGAGATAGAAGATAATGGCCCTGGGATTCCAGTAGAAATCCAACCAAATTTGTTTGACCCATTTTTCACCACCAAAGCCCCCGGTAAGGGAACCGGACTGGGCCTCAACATCAGTCACAATATTATCGTTCAAAAACACCACGGGCAGATCGAACTATTTTCGAAGCCTGGTAAAACATGCTTTGCAGTCCACCTGCCTATCAACCAACCAATACCATTTATGGAGATTTGATTATGCAAAAAGCAACTATCCTAACTGTTGATGATGAGATTCAGGTGCTCAATGCTGTTGAGCGGGATCTCAGACAACATTATCGGGGTGAATACCGGATAGTAAAGGCTTCCTCAGGCGCAGAAGCACTGGAAGCGGTAAAAAAACTTAAGCTGCGCAATGATCCCGTCGCGTTGTTCCTGACTGACCAACGTATGCCGGATATGAGCGGGGTTGAGTTTTTAACTGCAGCGCGCGCACATTATCCAGACGCACGCAAGGTACTTCTGACTGCCTATGCGGATACATCTGCAGCGATTGACAGTATAAATGATATCGGGTTGGACTATTACTTAATGAAGCCTTGGGACCCGCCAGAACAGACTTTATTCCCTGTACTGGATGATCTGCTCAGTGATTGGCAGGCAAATGTGCCATTACCTTACGATGGCATCCGGGTGGCAGGCACTCTCTGGTCACCGAGCTGTCATAGAGTGAAGGATTTTCTAGCCCGCAATCGCATCCCATACCAGTGGTTGGACATCGAAAAGAATCATGAAGCCAAGGTATTGGTCGAATCTGTCAATAAGGAGCAGCACCGGATCCCAATTGTCTTCCTTCCTAATGGTGAGGTTCTTATCGAACCAGACAACCTAACCTTAGCTCAAAAATGCGGACTGCAAACCGTAGCCACTGAACCGTTCTACGATGTAATTATCATCGGGGCAGGACCAGCAGGGTTGGGGGCGGCTGTTTATGGAGCATCCGAAGGACTGCGCACTTTAATGATTGATAAAGAAGCCACCGGCGGTCAGGCTGGTACAAGTTCCCGGATTGAGAACTACCTAGGTTTCCCAAAGGGTTTGAGCGGGACTGAGCTAGCCCAACGGGCAACAGCGCAGGCATTGCGTCTAGGAGCTGAAATAATAACCGCCCAAGAAGTGACCAAAGTGCGTGTTGAAGATCCATACCGATATGTCCAATTGAGTGACGGCACGGAAATAGGCTGCCGGGCGCTGATCATCGCGACAGGTGTAACAGTGCGCGAGCTTGATATCCCGGGCGCCGATACGCTCAGCGGAGCAGGGATATATTATGGCGCCGCATTAACCGAAGCCGCTAATTACCGCGACCAACATGTTTTTGTCATCGGTGGTGCCAATTCAGCCGGACAAGGCGCGATGTTCTTCTCACGTTATGCTAGCAAAGTCACAATGCTGGTTCGAGGCAGCGCGCTAGAGAAAGGTATGTCCCAATACTTAGTGGACCAAATATATGGGACGGAGAATATTGAGGTAATGACCAATACAGAAGTGGTTGAAGCAATTGGCAAAGATAAATTGGAAGCTTTGACCATCATGAACCGCGAGACTGGAACTACCCTAACGCTACCTGCTGCTGCAGTCTTTATATTTATCGGTGCAGTACCGCACTCCGAGCTAGTTGCTGATGTAGTAGCACGCAATTCAGCCGGCTTTATCATCATCGGGTCAGATTTAATCAATAATGGTAGCCGCCCGAAACATTGGAAGTATAAGCGCGATCCATTCCCGCTGGAATCCAGTGTGCCGGGCATCTTCGCTGCAGGTGATGTCTGCCAGGGCGTCGTCCGACGGGTAGCTTCAGCTGTTGGCCAGGGAGCCATTGCCATCAGCCAAGTCCACCGCTACCTTGAGACAGTGTGATCTTGACGCCGAGAAAACTATCCTGTTCTGCGACTATATTGAGAGTGACTTGTGTTCCCTTGTTCCATGCATTCATGTGACAGAGCGTGCTGCCGAGTAATGAACTTCATCTGGTGAATCTTAACCATCTCACTGATTATGGACCAAAGAGAGCTAGCCGCCTTCCATAATCGACCTTCTGTGTTAAAAAAATAGAGCAGGGCTTATCATATCCAAAGATCTCTGCACAACTAATCATCATCGGATGGCGAAAGTACATCCAAAATCTGATCCGAAAAGGCAAGCCCTAGATATCGCCCGCCACAGATTATTAGTGTATCCTAGGTTTCGCGTAAAAGGTAGTTGAATGAAGAGGAAAATCCCCGCACAGAGCATCTATCTTGGTGACTACGATTGGCACAAAGGTCGGTTTCATTTCCCATTTGCCGATTATGTTGACCCCAATAACAGTCCGTTTGGCGTCCTCCAAGCACTAAACGATTTTGAATTGGACCCTGGTACGGGATTTGATAGTCATCCGCATGAAGAGATGGAAATCATATCGTATTGTGTTGAAGGCAGCCTAAACCATAAAGACAATATGGGGAATAACAATACGATCAGACGTGGCGATGTTCAATATCTGTGTGCTGGGTCCGGCGTAACTCACAGCGAAATGAACTCAGCATCAGAAGGAATACTGCGTTTTTTACAGATCTGGATTACTCCAAACAAAAGAGGGTTATCTCCCCATTATCGCACAAGGAGATCCTTAAACAACGCAGGCAAGAACGAACTTACACTAGTCGTTTCAGGAAAAGCACTTGAATCTGCTATTAAAATTCAGCAAGACGCAAATATATACATCGCCGAACTTAGTGAACAAAAGCAGGTGACGATCTCCAATCGTGAGGAACGGCAGTCTTACGTATTCTGCTTGGAGGGAAACATGGCAGGCAATGGGGTTGATTTAGACAGCCGCGATTCGTTGAAACTTTGGGGAAAAGAGTGTTTGACTCTTACCACGCTTGAGGATAGCCATATCATGATCGTTGAGATGGCAATGGAGGACTAAACTTCCTGCATAACTCGGCTGTCAGGGAGCGAATCATTGGAAATCACTAACAAGTTAAAAGCCAATGCATCCTGTCATCATTTGTACATGATGTTGATTAACTCCACCGGAATGTTATCGATACAACCACCTGCTCACTTAATCGTGGGATATCCGCCTGGGATGCGGAACTGCATTATGGTCTAGAT
>JBFENN010000121.1:0-9150 GCA_041551115.1 Anaerolineales bacterium | reverse complement strand
TACGGTTTTGAGACTGGTGAGGCTCGCGAGACATTCGTGCTTCTGCTGGGGGTTAATGGTATTGGCCCGCGTCTGGCATTAGCGATCCTATCAGCCCTGGAAGTGGACGCGATCCGTCGGGCAGTATTCCATGAGCAAGCCGAGGTGTTCAGCCAGGTACCGGGAGTCGGGCTAAAGACCTCCCAGAAGATCTTACTGCATCTCCAGGACCGCATTCCCGGCGAAGCTGGCTATATACCAGTCAAAGGTTTTACCGAAGCGGACAGCGATGTACTGGACGCCCTTACTTCGTTGGGTTACAGCGTGGTAGAAGCGCAAGCCGCACTGCAGTCGCTTCCCGCAGATGCACCACCGGATGTCGAAGAACGACTGCGGTTGGCTTTGACCTATTTTTCATAAAAACCACAAAAATAGCGCCTAGGCATTTACGTTTTGCCTTTTGTTGGAGGTTAAATTGTTATCTCAGAGTAAGATTGCCTTTATTGGACCGGGAGTGATGGCTGAGGCCATGATCGGTGGCTTAGTCCGCGGCGAACTGGCACGCGGTGAATGTCTGCTTGCATCTGGTCCTCGGGTAGAAAGAGTTCAGAAATTAGCCGCTGAATACGGTCTGGAACCACTCACCGATAATGCGGAAGCTGCCCGGCAGGCAGATGTAGTTGTCTTGTCAGTTAAACCGCAGCGGATGGATAAGGTCCTCGAAGGTATGCATGGTGTCCTCCAGCCGCATGCATTGGTACTCTCGATCGTTGCTGGCGCCAGAATTGAGAAGATTCAAACCGGGCTGGGGCATAAGCTGGTTGTACGCTCGATGCCGAATACACCCGCCCAGATCGGTGAGGGGATCACGGTTTGGACTGCCGCTCCAGGTGTCAGTGACGTCCAGCGTGAGATCACCCGCGGCATTTTGGGTGCCATGGGTCAAGATATCTATGTCGAGGAGGAGACCTACCTCGACATGGCGACCGCACTCTCTGGTACCGGACCCGCCTATGTCTTTCTTTTTATGGAAGCGATGGTTGATGCTGGTGTCCACTTGGGCTTTCCTCGCCGGATCGCTGAACAGCTCGTTGCTCAAACCGTGCGCGGCTCAGTGGATTACTACACCCAGAATGACGACCCGCTGCATTTGGCTCGGCTGCGTAACCAGGTCACCTCGCCTGGCGGTACGTCCGCAGCTGCGCTCTATTACCTGGAGAAGGCTGGTTTCCGGACCGCACTGTCACGCGCAATTTGGGCAGCCTACGAACGCTCGCGTGAGCTTGGACAGGATGCTAAGGCTTACGCACCCAAAGAGGGCTAGCTCTTCTAAGAATCTAGTGGAAAGCCGGATAGCTAGATAGGAGAATGCCGGTAGATAGACAATGGTTAATGACCTCGGTTTCTTTGTCCACCAACCATGCGCTGGTTTATGAATTTTCCATCCAGGAATCCGGTAGTGACGATGGAGAAGCGTCAGCAAGCCATGACTTCATTTTGCGATATGACAGGTCAGTCTATTTAAGAGCAAGCGAATACGATGGTGGCATAATGTGGGAGTAAGCCAATGATTGATATGAAATTAATCCGGGAAGATCCGGCAAAGGTTGAAATTGCCCTCCGAAAACGCGGTGTGGATATGGATCTATCTGAGCTAATCAGTTTAGATAAGCACAGAAGGACTGCGATTGCGAAGGTTGAGGGTTTAAAATCGAGACGAAATCAAGTTTCCTCTGAAATTTCCGCTTTACTTGCTGGGAAAAAACCGGCTGATGATCTTATCGCGGAGATGAAGGGAGTATCTGCAACCATTAAAACGCTTGATTCGCAGGTTGCGCAGATAAGTGATCGGATCTCTGATCTGCTTGATCAAATTCCCAATATCCCGGATGATGACGTATCTGCTGGTGGAAAAGAAGCTAATATAGTCATCCGCACGTGGGGGGAGAGACCTGCATTCGATTTCGAAGTGCTGGATCATGTAGAAATCTCTGAAAGATTGGGATTGGTCGATTACGACCGCGGCGTTAAATTGGGCGGCGCAAATTTCTGGCTTTACAGCGGCGCTGGTGCCTTACTGGAGTGGGGACTGCTTAATTACTTCATCGAATCGCACCTCAGGGATGGGTATGAATTCATTCTCCCGCCGCACTTATTGAGATACGAATCTGGTTATGCTGCGGGTCAATTCCCAAAGTTCGCCGATGATGTTTTTCTTGTTGCCCAAAAAGAGACCCAGGCAGGAGGGCAATTTCTATTGCCAACTGCCGAAACGGCGTTGATTAATCTGCACCGTGATGAGATTCTGGCTGAGGAAAAGCTGCCCAGGAAGTATTTTGCGTATACACCATGTTACCGTAAGGAAGTCGGCAGCTACCGGGCAACGGAGCGCGGTACCATGCGTGGTCATCAGTTCAACAAAGTAGAGATGTTCCAGTTTACCGCCCCAGAACAGTCCCCCGCAGCCCACCTGGAGCTCCTAGAGAAAGCTGAAAGGCTTGTCCAAGGTCTGGGTTTGCACTACCAGGTAACCCAGCTGGCAGCCCAGGATATGAGCGAAGCAATGGCGAAGACCTACGATGTTGAAATCTGGATCCCAAGCCTTGACCGCTACAGCGAAGTGAGCTCCGTTTCAAATGCCAGGGATTACCAGGCTAGGCGGGGCATGGTGCGCTTCAGAAGATCTGCAAATAAGAAAATTGAATATGTGCACACACTAAATGCCTCTGGGTTAGCGACCAGCCGGCTTTTTGTTGGTCTTGTCGAACAATTACAGCAAGCTGATGGCTCTATCGTCATTCCAGAGGTACTTCGAAAATGGGTTGGGAAAGATGTACTCAGACAGGCAATGTAGATTCCCCAATAGTTCAATCCAGCCCGCATATTTGGATGCTGTCCATAAGATATCAGCTGGACATATAGCAGACTGTCAGGAAGCATGATCCAGCCCGTATCGAAGTCATGCAGTCGCGCGTGTTTCATTTTGGATGTAAGTTTCATTGACGATCCCACCTAATCCCATTCCCCAATCACATAACTGCAACAATAATGGGAAGTTCATCACCTAGAACACTTCCCAAAACACAAGAAATATGGTACAATTGTTCTAGTAATTACTTTAGTCAGCTTCTACCGCGTATCACTCAAAGAATTACGTAAAACAAGCACAAAAAAAAATAAATTACTCAAAAATCAACTTTTGTCTTATTGCATTTCAAATCGTACCCCCTTTACACCCATTGAGGTGTCACACGCATGCAATATCGTTAAGTAAACCATCCCGAGTAGTGTGTAATCATTTAATTACTCCTCATCATCGTCTTTAAATCCCTCTCCTCAAATTTGGAGTATTCTGGTATGGTAATTCCAGCAGGACGACCTCAGACTGAAAGTTTGGGGTTTTTGTGTATTATGAAATTAAGGAGGTTAGTAGCTATTTGGGGTGAGAAATGAGAAAAAAGAAGGTGCAGCAAGGATTTACCAGCTCTTTGGTTCAGATCGCGACAGACTGCGGCCAGGGTTCCTGGCGTGCCTGTGTCCATAGCGTGTTGACATAATTCAGGGCGAAATAATTCTGTGCGAGATGCAGCCAGTAGGCACCTGCTTCGGTGAGTACGAGGTTTCTTCCATTGCGCGTGCCAAAGCCGGTTTTTTCGACCACTTGCAACCAACGGCGAGCCTTGGATGTGTCGTCTCCGAGGGCTTCATCTAGGTCATCAAGCGGGATGTGCGTATCGTAAAAGCGCCAGTACAGCCACCACCAGCCGGATGTTTCACCCTCGAAAAGTAGACGCAGGGCAATCGCCGTACGACCAGCGCACGTTGCTTGGACCCAGCTGGTCAGATCGAACGTGTTCAGCACAAACCCATCTGGTAGATGCGACCCAGCGCTGGGGCCGATCCCGATGTAGCCATCGCGAGTGACCGAGGAGTAGCGCGGGACGCTACCGCTCTTGAAGCCCCAAACAGAAACGCGCTCGAAGTCATGTTCGGTACACCAACGGTTAATGGCCTGGTAATGTGTCCTGCGCGTGCGGAGATTTGGCATTTCTACTGCCGCAAGCTCCAGATATTTTCCAACGGAGGTGTAGGGGAAAGTGAACAGCGGGTAGGTCGTGAGCTGGTCTGCACCGAGCTGCGCAGCCCGGTTAAGGTCATCGATCACATCGCCGGCTGTCTGATAAGGAAGGGCGAACATGATGTCGGCATTTACCGAATCAAAGCCATTTTCGGCAAGCAGAGCCAGCGCCCGTTCGGCAACGATCGGCTGGTAGTCGCGACCAAGTACGGCAAGATGCTCAGGTTTGAATGATTCCACACCGAGCGAAACGAGTGTCACACCCATGTCATGCAGCTTGTGGACGGTTTCAGCGGCCACATCGGCCGGGTTGGTCTCGATGCAAATCTCGCCTGTCAAGCGGAAACGCGAGCGCACTCGCTGGACAATATCCGCGACGCTGTCCAGCGCCAAGGTTGGCGTACCGCCGCCAATGTATATACTTGTTATCTCCGCTGGTCCGATTGAGTTTGCCCACCAGTTCACTTCTGCGAGTGCAGCTTGGGTGTAGGGGGCAAGAAGCGATTCGCGATAGGGGACCTTGGTATAGGGGCAATAGGGGCAACAGTGGCGGCAAAAGGGGACATGGAGATAGAGCGAAGTGCGTTCGATGGGTGGTGGACTCCAACCCGGTGCAGGTCGCTCGAATAGCCAGCGTTGGTTGGGCCCCGCCAGATAACGGCGGATGCCTTTGGTTGTGCTGCGTACTGCCCAATGGCTGAGCTTATTCACCAGTACCTCGCCATGCCCAGCAGTGCGCTCGGCCGCAAGCGTTGGGTCTCGGTGAGCTCGGTGCAAGCTGCATAACCACAGTCTGCGCATACATCATCCGCAGCGCGGCAGCAAATCGACTCGCCGTCAACATCGATCACCGAGGCTACTGGAAAACGCCGCGGCCAATCGCCAGAGCGTAGCGCAAGTAAACCGGCGCGTGAGTTGATGACCGGCAGCCCAGCCTGGATACAACCGAGCAGACGATCAATGATCGGGGCGCGCTCATCTGCGGTCAGGAACAGCTCGTCGTGCCCATAGTAGGGCGTATGGAAGTAAAACATGACACCCAGCACGGGAAATTTCGTATCCCGCACCCAGCGTAGGAATGCTTCGATGCCGGGTGCAGTATTGCGGTCTATTACGGTGATGATCGCTACCTTCGGGTGAGTGTGGGCGCGGACGACTTGTTCGACTTGCCGAAAATGATCCCCCCGCCGCTGCTCGAAGATCCCTGGCAAGCCATCCATGCTGACCCAGACGAGATCGGCCGACCTTTCGAGACCGAGCAAGCCGTTGGTGTAGATATGGGTGTGAAAGAAACCGACCCGTTTTGCTTCCATGATAACATCGGAGAGCGTATGACCAACGTCTTGCCAGAGCATCGGTTCTCCACCACTGAAATACACCTCACGGAAACCCCTGGCCCAAGCGTCCTTAAGCGCTGCTGCTACTTGATCCCAGGTCATATCCGGCCGGCCGGTGTTAGATACGCGGCAGCCGCAACAAGCAAGATTGCAGCGATCTGTCAAAGCGATGCCATAAATAAGCGGTCTTGGCTGCTGAAGTACTACAAATCGCCAGATGAACGCAGTATAGAAACGGAGCTTCCGCCATCGCGTCCCTAGATTGAAGTGGAAATCACCGCGCTTCTTACCGTTGGTAATTTGAACTGGTATCAGAGTTCTGGACATGGATGATTCCACTGCTTCATCAAGAAAAGCTGATGTGCGGCTAGCAAAATCTCATTCGGTAATTTCCAATTATGAACACCCAGCAACAGATTTGTGGGGGGAAACCATGGCTGTAGTCAATGATAACGGGCAACTAAATTATATCAATTTACGTGGGAACAGGCGCCTAGACCATCCCGATCAAATTCGTGCTGCTATACTCTTCCCTTCTCAAAATCAGACTATTCTGGTAAGATAATTCTAGCAGGACGACCTCGGCCTGAAGGGCCGGGGTCTTTGTATGTTATTCGATTTAGCAGGTTAGCTAGGATCAGGTTGAGTGAATGAAAACAGAACGCAAGGATTTACGAAATATCGCCATCATCGCACACGTTGACCACGGGAAAACTACCCTGGTAGACGGCATGCTTAAGCAAGCGCGGGTATTCCGCGAGAACCAGCAGGTTGCCGAACGGGTCATGGACTCGAACGATTTAGAGCGCGAGCGCGGCATCACCATTTTAGCCAAGAACACGGCTATTGAGTTGTGGGATGCCGATAACGAACAGAATGTGAAGATCAACATTGTCGATACGCCCGGCCATGCCGATTTCGGCGGTGAGGTCGAACGGGTGATGAACATGGTCGACGGGGTGCTGCTGCTGGTGGATGCTGCTGAGGGACCGAAACCGCAGACCCGTTTTGTGCTCAAGATCGCGCTGGAAATGGGGCTGCGCGCCATCGTCGTGATCAACAAGGTGGACCGCAAAGATGCCAATCCTGAATGGGTGCTGAACCAGACTTTTGATCTGTTTATTGAACTCGGGGCAACTGATGAGCAGGCTGATTTCCCGGTCGTGTACGCCAATGCGGTTACCGCCCAGGCAGGAGTCACCCCGGCAATGAGCCCAGACCTGAAGCCGCTCTTCGATTCGATCCTGGAAAATATACCCGCACCATCAGTAGATATCGACGCGCCGCTGCAGCTGCTGGTAACCAATTTAGGGTATGACGAATACCTAGGTACGACCGCGGTTGGACGCATCCATGCTGGTCAGATCACGGCTGAACAGGAATTAGCCCGGATCATGGTTAACGGGCAGATCCTGCCGGAAAGCGCTCGCTACTTGTACGTACACCAGGGTTTGCAGCGCGTTGAGGTCGAACGGGCCGCCGCAGGAGAAATCATCGCCCTCGCTGGACTAACAGGAATTGCCATCGGCGAGACCTTAGCCGATCCAGAATATCCTGAGGCTCTGGATCCAATCCGGGTGGAGGAGCCCACGGTTAGGATGACATTTGGTGTAAACACTTCTCCGCTCGCGGGACATGAAGGTCGTTGGGGTACATCACGGAAGCTGCGCCAGCGCTTGTATGAAGAGCTGCGGACCAACGTCGCCTTGCGGGTCGTTGATGGTGATACCCCGGACACTTTCCTCGTATCAGGACGCGGCGAACTTCACCTGGCGATACTCATCGAAACGATGCGTAGGGAAGGATACGAATTCCAAGTCTCCCGACCAGACGTCATATTGTGTGTAAGCGAGCAGGGTGAAATGCTCGAGCCGTTCGAAGAAGTGCATATCGAGACCAATCTAGAAACTGTAGGTGTAGTTGTCGAACTGCTCGGCAGCCGGCGCGGGCAAATGCTGGACATGCAGAATACTGAGTCGGGAACTGCCAGCCTCAAATTCCTGGTCCCGACGCGTGGTCTGCTTGGTTTCCGCTACCAGTTCCTGACCGCTACGCGTGGAGCAGGGGTTATGCATACCTTATTCCACGGTTATCTACCCATGGTGGGTGCGATCAAGGGGCGATCGAATGGCTCCTTGGTTTCCTGGGAATCTGGGATGACAACAACTTTTGGTTTGAAAAACGCGGAAGAGCGCGGCATGCTTTTCTATGGCGCCGGGCAGGAAGTGTATGAAGGCATGGTAGTTGGTGAGCACCAGCGTCCGGGTGACCTGGCAGTTAATGTTTGTAAGAAAAAGCACCTGACGAATATGCGCGCCGCCCGGGCTGATATCGAAATCCGGCTTACACCTCCACGCCAGATGAGCCTGGATGAAGCGATCGAGTACCTGTCTGATGACGAACTGCTGGAGGTAACACCCGAGAGCTACCGCATCCGCAAAAGAATTCTCTCAACCCAGGAGCGCGGGAAACGCACGAAACTGGCAAAAGAGATGCCTAGTGGAGCGCTGGTCCGTTAGTGCGATTATGGTCAGCCGCTCGTTTATCTAGCATTTGATTAACCTCGCGTGCCCCACAATTGGCATAACTCCCACCGAAGTTACGCCGTAATCATCAATCAATAGTAAAATGACTGCCTGTAGTACCCGGGCAGTTTTTTTGTTTCATCATAGTGCATAAGTCGACATAATTCATACCACATTGATCATCGGGAAAATACCATCCAAACGTTAACCACCCGCCCACTTTTCAATGTACTCATGTTTTCTAGCTTCTGG
Source organism: Anaerolineales bacterium (assembly GCA_041551115.1). GTDB lineage: Bacteria > Chloroflexota > Anaerolineae > Anaerolineales > UBA4823 > DAOVXM01. The sequence continues at coordinate 979 of JBFENN010000121.1, read as the reverse complement.
GCGCTGCAGATCTTTGTAGCGAAGCTGGCATTTAACACGGGTGTCGAAGTGTTATCCTTCCAGGTGCTCTCATACGCTTTCGTGTTGATCATCCTGGCTGTCGGATTGCTTGGATCGGTTGGGAGACAACTGTTTGAGTTGTACCGCATACAGAGGGCGCAGTTCTGGCAGCTGTTTATCGCCAACGGCATCCAGGCTGGTTTAGGCACTTTCTTCAGTTTGATCGGCATCGCGTTGACCGCGGCGATCAACGCAGGTTTCCTTGTCAAGCTTGCGACTGTGACAACCATCCTTTTTGCTTGGATCATCCTCCACGAGCGCATGACACCTCTCAAGCTCGTGACAGTATTCGTCATGCTTTTTGGCGCATACCTTTTGACGACCAAAGGTCAAGCCCTGCTGCCAAGAGTAGGGGACCTATTTATCCTGGGTGCATGCTTCTGCTGGTCGCTGGGTAATGTCTTGGTTCGCAGGATACTGCGGGCGCAGCCAGTCAACCCGGATGTAGTGACCTTGCAGAAGCCGATCTCAGGGCTGCTCATCCTGCTGTTGTTGGTAGCAGGAACTTTAGCCTACGCCGAAATAACAGGCAGGCAGGAACCCATTTTTCGCTGCTGCACAATCTCTCCCTGGTATATACCGTATGTCTTTGCTGCGGGTATCTGCCTGGCGGGGGCTTGGTTTTACCTCAACCGCACATTAAAGGTTGCCACAGCTTCCTACATGACTTTAATGTCAATGCTCACGCCCGTGCTGGTCGCTTTCCTGGCTATACTCTTTTTGGGAGAAACACTGGTTTGGGTCCAAGCCATTGGAGCTGCCCTGATCATCCTATCGGGGACTGCAATCTCTTTTAGCGACATCGCCGCTGGTTAGCGAAGCGCTAAAGTGAACCAGTTCGTATGTTCGGCAGATCGCAAAAATGGCTATGTATGTCCAATTGTAAGTCCAAGATGAGTTGATCTTCTGTTATATACTC
>JBFENN010000120.1:0-9195 GCA_041551115.1 Anaerolineales bacterium | reverse complement strand
TGTCTTATCCAGTTCACCATGTGCTGACCCGCCACGAGCAAGGAGCTGCACATATGGCGGACGGGTACGCTCGCGCTTCCGGGAACGTTGGTGTGGCTATGGCTACTTCCGGCCCTGGAGCCACCAACCTGGTGACTGGTATCGCTACTGCAATGATGGATTCTTCCCCCATCTTAGCGATTACTGGGCAAGTACATGCCCATCTGATTGGAGGCGACGCTTTTCAGGAGACCGATGTCACCGGCATCACCTTACCTATTACAAAGCATAACTACCTGATCACAAGTGCAGACGAGGTCGCTGAAGTTGTCCGGGAAGCACTCTATATCGCTCGTAGCGGAAGACCAGGACCGGTGCTGATTGATTTCTGCAAGAATGCCCAGATCGAACAGGTTGAATATGAATACCCGGAGCTCATCTCTCTACCGGGTTATAAACCACCAGCGCATGCACCGGTTGCTGATCTTGAACAAGCCGCCAAGCTGATCAAGCATGCCGAGCGACCTGTTATCCTGGCTGGGCATGGTGTTGTTATGTCTGGTGCAGTCGGGGAAATGGCAGAATTTGCACTCAGAACTGATACACCGATTGCTCACACACTGTTAGGTTTGGGAAACTTCCCATCTACCCACCCACTAAGCCTGGGCATGATGGGTATGCATGGTACGGCTGAAAGTAATCTCGCAATCCAAAATGCCGACCTGATCCTGGCATTCGGCATGCGATTTGATGATCGAGTCACTGGCAACCTGCGCAACTATGCTCCCCGAGCACACAAGGTTCATGTAGAGATTGATCCATCCGAAATTCACAAGAATGTCGAAGTTGATGTGCCACTCGTCGGCGATCTGAAAACCATCTTGACCGATCTGCTGCCAATAGTGCCGGAGCTTCGCCACGATGAATGGCGCGAGCAGATTGAAGGCTGGCGGCGTGAATCGCAAGAACGCGACATTCTAGATTGGCCAGATGATGGCAAACTGTATGTCGCTCATGTCCTTAGGGACCTGTGGAAAGCCACTGCCGGTGAAGCGATCGTGACCACTGATGTCGGTCAACACCAGATGTGGACTGCCCAGTACTACCATATGGATAAACCTAACCGCCTGATCACCTCTGGAGGTGCCGGGACGATGGGTTTCGGGCTGCCATCGGCGATTGGTGCCTGGTTTGCGAATAAGGATAAGGAGATCTGGACAGTTGTCGGCGATGGCGGTTTCCAGATGACCCAGGCTGAACTCACCACCGCGATACAAGAAGGGGCGAATGTGAAGATCGCCTTAATGAACAACAACTTCCTGGGCATGGTGCGCCAATGGCAGGAGTTTTTCTTCGAGAAACGCTATTCAGCTGTTGAACTCAAGAACCCTGATTTTGTCAAGATCGCCGAGGCACATGGGCTGCATGCCCGCCGGGTTACAGAACCGGGAGCCGTACTACCGGCCATTGAATATGCTCGCAGTACCCCAGGACCAGTACTGATTGATTTCCGGGTCGAGAAAGAGGAAGCCGTCTTCCCAATGGTACCTGCAGGAGCTGACCTCGACCAGATGCTGCGCCGCCCAAACCGCCGCGCCGAAGTCCAACAATAGCGTACCATCAGTACTTTTCAAGAAGGAGGAACCCATGCAGCATACGCTTATCGCACTTGTAGAGAATAAACCCGGTGTACTCAATCGGGTTGCATCCCTATTCCGCCGGCGTAATTTCAATATCGAATCACTGAATGTCGGTCAGACCGAACGGTCAGATATCTCACGCATGACAATAGTTATGGATGGCCAAGATCTTGATGCACGTAAGGTCGAAGGGAATCTGTACAAACTGGTAAATGTGATCGACGTGCAAGATGTCACAAACCAGCCAGCTGTGACGCGCGACCTCGCTTTGATCAAAGTCAAAGCCACGCCTGAACAGCGCGGCGAAGTCGCCAACCTCGCTTCAATTTTTCGAGCCAGGATCGTGGATGTTGCCAGCGATTCAGTGATCGTCGAGATAACTGGGACCGAAGACAAAATCGAATCACTTTTGGAGCTCCTGCGCCCGCTAGGGGTCTTGGAAATGGTCCGGACTGGAAAGGTTGCTATGATGCGCGGTAACGCGAGTGGTGTCCGTTACGCCCCTGGAGCAAACGGCAACAACAAGAACGGGCACGAGAAGGATGAAGAAGTAGAGCTGTTCACGAATTGATTGGGAATGATCAGCAGCATAAACCGAGATAAGGAGTATTGAAATCCTCATGGCAAATATTTATTATGATCGCGACACGAATCCAGAACTGATCCGCTCGAAGAAAGTGGCTGTGATCGGCTATGGATCCCAGGGGCATGCTCATGCTCAAAACCTGCGGGATTCAGGCGTGGAAGTGGCAGTCGGGCTCCGTCCCACTGGTAAGTCGTGGAGCAAGGCTGAAGCAGACGGTCTAACAGTACTATCTATCCCAGAAGCTGCACAATGGGCAGATACCATTATGATCTTGGCACCAGATACTGCCCAATCAGCGATATACGATGCTGATATCGCTCCCCATCTATCTAGCGGAAAGACCCTTATGTTTGCGCACGGCTTCAATATTCGCTACGGTACGATCGTCCCACCCGCAGAGGTCGATGTCAGCATGATCGCTCCAAAAGCACCTGGACATCGGGTGCGCGAGATCTTTAAAGAAGGTGGTGGAACCCCCTCCCTCTTGGCTGTCCACCAAGATTACAGCGGAAGTGCAAAGGAACAGGCGTTATCTTATGCCTTTGCTCTCGGCGCGACCCGTGCGGGTGTCTTAGAGACGACATTTGCCGAAGAAACTGAAACCGACCTCTTCGGAGAGCAGTCTGTGCTATGTGGTGGTGTTACAGCCCTGGTAAAAGCAGCCTTCGAGACGTTGGTTGAAGCTGGTTACCAACCAGAAATCGCATATTTCGAATGCATGCATGAACTGAAGCTTATCGTCGATCTCATGTATCGCGGCGGCATGAATTATATGCGCTATTCCGTTTCCGACACCGCCGAACATGGAGATTATGTCGCTGGATCCCAAATAATCACTGAAGAAACTCGCTATGTCATGTCCGAACTGCTGAAAGATATCCAAGATGGGACTTATGCAAAGAATTGGATCGCTGAAAATGAAGCCGGACGACCCTGGTTCAACAACCAACGCCGGTTAGCACAAGATCACAAGATCGAACAAGTCGGTGCAGAATTGCGATCGATGATGCCATTTATCGATCCAGTGACGATAAAGCCTGGGGAATGAAATGCTGGAAGATTGTTGAGGGAACCATTTGATGATTGCCCCAAATTATGTCCAGATATTTGATACAACCCTGCGTGATGGCGAACAATCACCAGGTGCAACGTTAACATCAGCAGAAAAGTTGGAGATTGCGCGCGGATTGGTTCGCCTTGGCGTGGATGTGATCGAAGCAGGCTTTCCAGCTGCCTCACCCGATGACCTGGAGGCTGTTCGGCGAATTGCGATCGAAGTCGGGAATGCCGTTCCCAACGAGAGCGAATTTGCATCTCCTGTCCCGGTGATCTGTGGATTAGCCCGGGCGACAACAAAGGACATCGATGCAGCCTGGCAGGCTGTGCAGCACGCCCAACGACCGCGCATTCACACATTCTTGGCTACTTCACCTATCCATATGCAGTATAAGCTGCGGATGGATCCCGAAGAAGTTGTTGAGCGAGTACGCACAATGGTGGCTTATGCCAAATCCCTGTGTGCAGACATCGAATTTTCTCCCGAGGACGCCGGCCGTAGTGAACCTGATTTCCTGTACCTTGTTTTGGGTGAAGCAATCAAAGCTGGGGCTACGACTCTAAATATCCCGGATACTGTCGGCTATACCACACCAGAAGAATTCAAGCAGCTCATCACCGGGATTATGGCAAATACCCCAGGTATTGATAACGCAATCCTATCTGTACACTGCCATAATGATTTAGGGCTTGCGACCGCCAACACGCTGGCTGGCATCCAGGCAGGCGCTAGGCAGGCTGAAGTAACAGTGAATGGGATTGGCGAACGGGCGGGAAACACCTCACTGGAAGAAATCGTCATGACTCTGTATACCCGCCGGGCAGTATACGCTCTGGAGACGGGGATAGATACAACCCAAATCGCCCGCGTGAGCCGGACAGTTTCAAACTACACCGGGATTCCTATCCAACCCAACAAAGCAATCGTTGGGGCAAACGCATTTGCTCACGAAGCGGGTATTCACCAGGATGGCATGCTTAAAAATCAATCCACGTATGAAATCATGCACCCTGAGACGGTTGGTCTCAGTCGGTCACGGCTCGTATTGGGCAAGCATTCCGGCCGGCATGCACTGCGTACCCACTTAGAAGAGATGGGATATGAACTCACTGCCGATGAACTTGACCACGCGTTCGAGAGCTTCAAGGAACTTGCTGATAAGAAAAAATCCATCACCGATGCTGATCTAGAAGCATTGATTGAAGACCAATCCTACCAAAGCCATGAGGTCTATAAACTTCACGGTCTGCAGGTCGCCTGCGGTACGATGGGCTTGCCCACTGCCACCGTGCGATTGTATGGTCCTCAAGGGAATCTGCATATAGAAGCTGCAATCGGTACTGGTCCCGTGGATGCCACATACAAAGCGATTAATGCCATAGTTAATGCACCAAATACGTTATTGGAGTTCAACATCCATGCCATCACCGAAGGAATTGATGCACTTGGTGAAGTAACCGTACGATTGCAGGGCAAGAATGGTGGCAAGACTCAACGAACCTCACCTCAAAGCGGAAAACCAAGCACCCGAACATTTGGCGGTTATGGCGCGGATACCGACATTATCGTTGCAAGTGCAAAAGCCTACTTGGCCGCACTGAACAAGTATCTTGTCGCCTCTGGTCGTTACAAAGTCCAAGATTCAACGCCGGCAGTACAAAATATCTAGTCTTCCACCACTAGATCTGTGACATTCAACACATGAAAGGAGTATCAAGATGAAAAACAACCAAGATAACAATATAGATGAGAACCAGGCATACAACCCAGAAAAATTCGCTGAGCCACGTACCATGCCAAGAGGCTGGGATCTCTCTGGATTGGTCAAACATTCTAATGACGAAATACTTCACCAGCGTCAGGATCAACGATCCGAACAAACAGCTGCCAATTACGGAGATCCTGATGAAAAATGGTCCGAAGAAAAGTTTTCTGATCCACGCACTACCCCTAAGAATTGGGATGTCTCCGCCTTGAGATAAGATAATTCTATGCCTAAACCTCGTTCAATATTCACAAAAATTTGGGACAAGCATGTTGTTGCCCAAGATCCTGGTGCACCGGTAGTCTTGTACATAGACTTGCACTTGGTCCACGAAGTGACTTCCCCACAGGCATTTACAGGTCTTCGCCAGAGGGGGCTCACAGTCCGGCGACCGGACCTAACCGTAGCTACGATGGATCACTCTACGCCGACCAGAGATTTGAGCAGTCTGCTGCAGGACCAAATGGCTACCAAACAGCTTGACCAAGTGCGCAGTAACTGTGATGAGTTCGGTATCCCTCTCTATGACATGCAGGATGAACAGCGCGGTATCGTGCATGTGATCGGTCCAGAACTCGGCTATACCCAGCCGGGAATGACGATCGTTTGCGGCGACAGCCACACTTCCACCCATGGCGCGTTGGGGGCTTTGGCTTTCGGTATCGGTACGAGTGAAGTCGAACACGTCCTTGCTACACAATGTTTGTTGCAAAACAAGCCAAAATCCTGCCGGGTTAATTTCAACGGGAAGCTGCAGCCTCATGTGAGCGCTAAGGATATGATCCTTGCGTTGATCGCTGAGATCGGGATTGGTGGTGGCACTGGATATGTCTTCGAATACGCCGGGCAGGCTGTCCGCGGATTAACGATGGAAAATCGCATGACGCTTTGTAACATGTCAATCGAAGCTGGTGCACGGGCAGGTATGGTCGCTCCAGATGACACAACCTTCGAATATTTGGCTGGCAGAGAACGCGTCCCACACGGCGCGGCTTGGGATCAAGCACTAGCGTATTGGCGTAGTCTTCCCAGCGACCCCGAAGCGGTTTTCGATCATGAGATCGACATTGAGGCAGCCAAACTGGAACCAATGATCACCTATGGCACCAACCCCGGTATGGGGATGCCAATCAATGGACATATTCCAGACCTAGATAGTGAGACCGACCTCAACCGCCGGTCAGCGTTGGAAAAAGCCCTCCAGTACATGGATCTTACCCCCGGAACGCAGCTCATTGATCACAAGATTGACATCGTCTTCATTGGCAGCTGTACGAACGGAAGGTTATCGGATCTGCGTGAAGCAGCTAGGTTCATCAAAGGCCGCAAAGTGGCCAAATACACCAAACTGGTAGTTGTTCCTGGTTCAGAGAGTATCCGTCGTCAAGCTGAGGCAGAAGGGATAGACAGCATAATCACTGCGGCTGGTGGTGAGTGGCGCTACTCTGGCTGCAGCATGTGCATCGCGATGAATGGCGATCAACTCCAGCCTGGTCAATATGCGGTTAGCACCAGCAACCGAAATTTTGAAGGTCGGCAGGGACCAGGTGGACGAACGTTCCTGGCAAGCCCGATAACCGCCGCCTGTGCTGCTGTAGCTGGCAAGATAACCGATCCACGCTCATTTACATAAATAAATGAAAATCGATGGGCAAATTTTTATTGTGACTAGTAGACCACATGAATTGATAGCATATGAAACCATTTCAAACTTTGACTTCAAGATTAATCCCCCTGGTAATTAATGACATTGATACCGACCAGATCATCCCTGCCCGCTTTCTCAAGGTTACTGATAAAGATGGTCTTGCAGAAGGTTTGTTCGCCGGCTGGCGCTACCGCGCAGACGGGGAACCAGATCCAAATTTCCCGCTCAACCAACCCACCCACCACTCCGCACAAATACTTCTTGCTGGAGATAATTTCGGCTGTGGTTCTTCCCGAGAACATGCCCCATGGGCATTGTTGGGTTGGGGAATCCGAGCTGTGATCAGTACTTCCTTTGCAGATATTTTTTACAACAATGCACTGAAAAATGGCTTGCTGCCAGTATCCATAACCTCAGTCGAGCACAAATTCCTCCAGCAAGCAGTCCGAGAACATCCGGATTCCATGGTGCAGATCGATTTAGCTCTGCAAACTATCCGCCTAGATCCGGATTGGCAGTCGGGATTCGCAATCGACACTTTTAACAAAACCTGCCTGTTAGAGGGAATTGACCAGCTCGGGTATATACAGAAATTTAGTACACAGATCGCAGCTTACGAGCAGGCAAACGGAGCAGTTGCATGAGTGATATATATTTATACGATACGACATTGCGAGATGGAACACAGCGTGAAGGTATTTCATTATCACTCGATGATAAATTGAAAATCGCTCGTAGATTGGACAAGTTTGGGGTAGCCTATATTGAAGGCGGATGGCCTGGCTCGAATCCCAAGGATGCAGCCTTTTTTGAACGCTCAAAATCTCTCGAACTCGCTCACGCCAAGATAGCTGCATTTGGGTTCACCCTCCGAAAAGGTGAAAAGCTATCAACTGATAGCAACATCCAACTGCTGGTTAATGCTTCAACCCCGGTGGTAACAATCGTCGCAAAATCATGGGACATGCACGCGACCACCGTTCTGGGGGTATCCTTGGAAGAAAATCTGCGCCTGATTGGAGACACCGTAGCCTACTTCAAAGAACTAGGCAAAGAAGTCATTTTCGATGCAGAGCATTTTTATGATGGGTATAACGCCAATCCCGAATACGCCTTGCAGACTGTTCTGGAAGCTGAAGCCAGAGGAGCAGACGTGATTGTGCTGTGTGATACGAACGGAGGGCGAATGCCATGGGAGATAGAACAAACCACGCGGCAGATCTCCCAAGAACTGCAGGCACCACTCGGCATCCATGCCCATGATGATAGTGGCTGCGGGACTGCAAATAGCCTGGCTGCAGTACAGGCTGGCGCAGTGCACGTCCAGGGGACAATAAATGGGTACGGGGAGCGGGTTGGCAATGCAAACCTTACGACAATCATACCCAACCTGCAGCTAAAAATGGGTAAATCCTGTGTAAGCCAGGAGAGCCTGGCTTACTTGACAGATCTTTCACATTACGTCGCTGAAGTAGCAAACCTGCCTCATGACCGCCACCAACCATTTGTAGGGGCGAGTGCGTTCGCTCATAAGGGCGGTATCCACGTCGCCGCAATCCTCAAGAACGCTGACACATACGAGCACATCGACCCGGCGCTTGTTGGCAACCAGCGCCGCACGCTGGTCTCTGAGCTTTCAGGCAAAGGCAATGTAATTGAAAAATCACGCCAACTCGGGAAGATGATCGATAGCACCCAGGCTCGTGAGGCTCTGGCAGAGATTAAAGAGCTTGAAAATCAAGGATTCAGCTTTGAGGGCGCTGATGCAACCGTCGATCTGATGCTCGAGCGACTCAAAGATGGCTACCAACCACCATTCGAGTTAATTGACTTCATGGTCATCGTCGAGCATCGTCAGGGGCGCGGTATCTTAGCTGAAGCCAATGTTAAGGTGCAGGTCGGTGACCAAATCATGCACACCGCAGCCGAAGGCAATGGTCCAGTCAGCGCACTGGATGCCGCCCTCCGGAAAGCATTAGAGGATATTTACCCTGGTATATGCCAGGTTAGGTTAGCAGATTATAAGGTCCGCATCCTGGATAGTGATAATGGGACTGGTGCGAGTGTGCGTGTCTTGATTGATACGAAAAATGGCACAAAAAACTGGAGTACCGTCGGGGCAAGCTCGAATATTATCGAGGCCAGCTGGCGAGCACTCGCAGATAGTTTGGAGTACGCCTTGTTGAATGGGGCGAGAGAAGCGTGAAAGCCACAATTGTATTGCTTCCAGGAGATGGAATTGGTCCGGAAATCATGGCATCTGCAAGCCAGGTACTTAATCACTTAGGTGAGTTGTTCGGGCACGAGTTCTCTATGCAATCGCACCTGATCGGTGGGGCAGCCATCGATGCCTTGGGAACCGCACTGCCACTGGAGACTTTGAATGCCTGCCAGCAAGCCGATGCCATCCTTCTGGCAGCAGTTGGTGGTCCAAAATGGGATGACCCAACTGCCCCAGTGCGTCCCGAACAAGGTTTATTGGGACTGCGGAAAGAGCTAGGTCTATACGCCAATCTGCGT
>JBFENN010000119.1:0-9243 GCA_041551115.1 Anaerolineales bacterium | reverse complement strand
TTTGTCATTTGTCTCATCTCCATAGTTTCTCATGGAGTGTGACATATTAAAGTTTAATACAACGTTGACTTGAATTTTTATTCATTTCGAGGGATAATTACAGGGTTTGGGCAAATTCAAAAATTCTGCAGGTAGCGTTTCATCGAAAATCAAGCGTCACGGCAGAAGGAAGGTCAGATGGCGCACGTATCACAGAAGCTATCCAATTCTTTAGAAGGGGCATTAGCAGGGGGAGGCGACCCCGCAACCTCACCGCTTTATGTTTTTGGACCATTCTTAAGACTAGTAGTCATAGCGGGTGTTGCCGCAGTAACTTTTGGCACATCCGTCTGGTTGGTTGTCTTTACCATCCTGATGGTCTCTACCATGTACCGTTTGGTAATGAGCTGGGTCACAGATGGAAGTGGTGGCAGTGGTCTCAGTGAAGAAGAATTTGGTGGGTGGGCAGTCAAGGTGAACGCCGCAATTACCTTTGTTGAATATACACTTACTTTTTTGGTAAGCATGGCCGCCATGGTAACATTTATTTCGGATCGTTTTCCCGTATTGAACACTACGGTCTTTGGTATTCAGTATCGAACGATCGTGGCGATTTTCCTAAGTGTATTAACTGGCTGGTTGGTCAACCGTGGCCCAAAGACCGCAGCCCGCGCTTTTGGACCCGCAACTGGGGGTGTATTAATCCTGTTATGGGTCATGGTGTTCTCCACCATTTATCAATTTGGTTTTAGTTTGCCTTCCTTCTCTCTGGAAGCTTTCACAGGTGACTATCTCCATTTTACTTTTGGTGGCTTTACACGAATGCTGGCGGTAATGACTGGTATTGAGGTATTCGCCAATCTCGTAGCTGCATATGAAGGTCCTCCACAAGAGAGAAGCAGAAAAGCCTTTGGCAGTCTAGCGATCATAATGGGTACAACAGTCGTCACCATGCTGATTGTTGGACCAGCCATCTATCAAGTGTCAGATCCTACACTGACCGAGGTATCTGTGTTCACCCAAACAATGGATGCCCTACTACCAGCTCCGCTGCCATACCTCGGGACGATCATTAGTGTCCTCGTTTTGTTATCCGCATCAGCAGCCAGTGCGCAAGGTTTGCAGAACCTCGCCTTGGGTCTTCGCAACCGCCGCTATATCCCAGTTGTCCTAGGTGAACGTAATAGATATGGGGTAGCTGATAAACCGGTATGGCTGGAAGTCGGTCTGGTCGCATTGATATTTCTTATCGCCGGCACCAATGAAGAGACTTACTTAGCCCTTTATGCTGCTGGGGTCTTTATTCTATTGAGCATGACTGGGTGGGCGGCTGCAAAACGTTTGCTTCGTGAGCTAAAAGAGGTGTTTGTCCGATCGCAGCTGGCCATGCTGATCGGCATTGTCATTGCGGCATTGCTGACAACTGCGGCTACATTAGTGATATTTGAGGAGCGATTTTTGGAAGGCGCTTGGATGTATTTTGTCTTCATCCCCCTGCTCTATGCTGGATTTACCTATACTCGCAACCGCATGGGAGCGCCCCAACCCGAGCTTGAGCGGTTGGGTGGACTCGACCAGGCATTGCTAGGTGGTTTTGGTTTTGGACAGTCATTCGAAGCCATCCCAGTCATGGCTACCGCGATGTCCTCTTCAAATCCAAGGTATGATGAAACTATGTCGTCCAGACCAATATATACCCCTCCTACTACTTCTACACCACCGCGGCATATCCTCGTGCCTTTGGATGGCTCTGATTTCGCCGAACAGTCACTTCCTGCAGCGCGCAGTTTGGCCGAAGCTTTTAATGCTCGTATCACCTTGGCTTCGGTCGTCCCGGTGCAGCGTTTATCCGAAAATGCCCCGATTCCACAATGGCAGCACGAACAGGTCGAGCGCAGCCGTACTAAGCTGTCTGCATATCTTGAGACCGTTGCTGGAGGTTTACGGGAAGCAGGTATGACGGTTGACCAGGAAGTATTGGTCGGTTCAGTAGCTGAATCAATCAACCGTCTTGCAGATGAAAAGAATATCGACATCGTTGTCTACAGCACGCGGGGTCGTGGTGGATTCCAGCGTTGGCTGCTGGGCAGTGTCGCTAGCCGATTAATCCAACTGCTAACCAAACCGCTGTTGATTATCCGCCCTCAGCTCGGTTCTCCTGCACCCGTCCCACAGTTCAAGAAAATCCTGGTGACATTGGATGGTTCAGAATTTGCTGAGCGTGTTTTGCCGTTCGCCCGCGCATCTGTTTCGTATGGCAGCGAGATCATCCTATTGTCAGTCCCTCAAATCCCTGAGGCTCATCAATATGGTGCTGTTGTCGAAGAGATTCAGCAGCTGCGTGAGTATGTTGAGCAACAATCTCAGACTTATCTTGAAGATGTAGCTGCATCCTTGGCCGAATCTGGCTTGGAGACGCGCGTGATCGTGAAAGGCACTCGCCCTGCGGAGACTATCGTACAAGTCGCCGAAGAAGAAGGCGCTGACGTCGTTATGCTAGCGACGCATGGCCGTGGCGGGTTTGACAGGTTATTCGTTGGCAGTGTTGCTGATCGAGTCGTCCAGTACGCCACTTGCCCAGTATTTCTGGTGCCGATCCATGAACGCCGAGCAAATGGGAATGGTCAATAACCAATCCTGATTTGGTCAACGGAAATATTTGCTGTTAGTGCATTATCGCCTTGGAGCTGGATCGTAAAGGCGATTTGCTTTTTCACTATGTTTCAAATTTAAGCCAGCGACGCATCTGGGAAATTACCAGGTCAAGTTTCGCAGGTAATTCGATGTGTGAGGTTTAGTTGCACCTGATTTGTGAAAGACCAGGTAACGTATAATTATCCCGCGTCAGGCTAGAAAAAAGTTTGTTTGGATCCATAATCAGGTTAACTCATCAATTGAGATTCTACATCTTCCCTGGACTCAAACATAAACCCACAAGATAGGAGCCATAATATTTATGACCGTATTCCGAGAGCAGCAGGCCGAGAATAAAGCGCCTTCATTGTTGGGGGTCAATACCCTCTATCTGATCAGTATGATCTTGATCCTAACTCTGGGTTCCGCTCTTCAGGCTTGGCATTCTGGTATAGGTTTGTTACTGACCGAGATCGGACTAATCTGGTTGCCGGCGTTCCTTTTCCTTTGGCGTTCTAACCTTCCTATAGATGAAACCATCCGTTGGCATTGGCCGGGAGTCTTAACGGCTGGATTCGCTGTTATGACTGGGCTTGGCTTCTCTCTTTTTACGATCTGGTTGGCTGAAGCTGCCAGCGGACTATTTGGATATACTCTTTGGCTACCACCTGAGTTTTACCCACGTACCTTTAGTGAAGGACTGATCCTTTTCACCGGTCTGGTTATCGCAGCACCGCTGTGTGAAGAGTTCTTGTTCCGGGGGGTAATCCAGCGGGGCTATGAACGGTTGGGAGTGCGTGCTGCTCTCATTGCCGTCACCTTAATGTTCTCTGCCTATCATCTCAGCTTGCAGCGATTTATCTTGTTGATCCCAATATCCTTAGTGCTCTGTTTTGTCGCTTGGCGCTCAGCATCCGTCATTTCAAGTATCTTGTTACATGCTAGCTACAACTTCGTTGCGGCGATCATTTTACTAGCAGGTAGTTTTCAACCAGACATCAATTTTGATTTAATCGTTTCTTTCCCAGTAGGGGTGATCGGATTGCTCATTGGAGGGTTTGGAATATGGGCGCTCGCACGTGTTCAAACTAATAACAGAGTTGAAATTGATTCAATAAGCTCCCGAAAATCGTACATCGACTTGCCAACGAAAAAAGATTTCTGGCCACTGTTCGTTGCAGTTCCTGTGATCGTCTTGATGATCGTTGCTGAGCTTGTCTTAGGCCTGTTTCCAAGTGCATTGGCTAGTGAAAACTTGAACCTGCTACCTGCGCCCTGGTACCAACCGGTGGAATTGGTATATGATATCCAAAGTCAGACAGATGAGTTGCTGGGCAAAGCCGAGTGTCAGATAAATCCTACCTCTACTTCGGTTGAATTATTCTGTGTTGCGGAAGCAAGTGCGAGTCAGCCCGAGCAAGAAAAAATTGAATTGGGTTTACCTGCCTTCCGCTGGACACAATCAGCGGTTTGGGATGGTGAACGAATGCAATTGCAGCTGCTGGATGGTCTATATGAGACCAGGGGGGAAACTGCCTCAGTGCGAACAGAGCTGGTTGATTCCAAATTAAAGGTGAAGAATGAGCCGATTGGCAGCAGTCCTCAGACGCGTGAATTCCCTGCTGATGGGTTGATAAACGGTGAATGGCCGTGGCGGTTATCGGCACTCGCTTTCGGGGATACTTATAGTGTGCGCAGCTCGCTGTTGAAACCGTACCTGGCAGTTGATAACCAGGCTACTGACGATGCTGTTATCATTGTTGTCCAGGGAGGCGAACCGCTAGCAACTGGGGAGGGGAATTACATAGCGTGGCGAGTGGATATCGGTGAGCAAACCGCTTGGTATGATGTCGACGCGCCCCATCACCTGCTGAGGTATGATGATGGCAGCCGCGTATATACTCTAGTGAAAATCAATAATTAGAAGCTATCTTATTCGTATGCGGACCTGAAGCGGCTGATCTGTAAGTGAGTAATAGCTACGGCTAAGGCATCCGCCGCATCATCTGGCCGTGGAATCTCCCCCAAGTTAAGCAAAGCCTGTACCATGTGCTGGACTTGTTGTTTATCGGCTTTCCCGTAGCCAGCGACAGCTTGTTTGATCTCCATGGGTGTGTAATTGCCGATAGGCACTTTCGCTTGTGCTAAAGCCAGCAGCACCACACCGCGCGCCTGCCCAACACTGATGGCAGTGCGAACATTTTTTTGGAAGAAAAGCTTCTCTACTGCTGCAGTATCTGGTTGGTACTGCTCCAGAAGTCTGACCGTCTCCCGGTAGATCGCGACCAACCGATCTGGAAGGGGAACATCTGGCATCGTTTGGATCACACCGTGTGCTAGAGCAATGAGATCGCCGTTCTCAACCTGTCGTACCAGGCCATAACCGGTGATAGCAGTCCCTGGATCGATCCCAAGAGCTAGCATCTTTCTTGAATACTTGTTCTTAAATTCATTTCTGGTTTAGGTGCAGTTAATTCAGCAATAAACTAATAACCCTCGAATAGCAGAATAAAAAAGGGTTGGAGGCTGGAAAGCCCCAACCCTCTGGCTATTTATGTGTGCGATCAGCTTGTGAGCGCTGCCATCGCCTCATCGGAAATGGTCAGCGAGGAATTTACATTCTGAACATCGTCCAAATCTTCAAGTTCCTCGATCGTCCGGATGACCTGTAGCGTCTCGTCAACCATTAATTCCATTTCGTTGTTGGGTAGGTAGCGCAGCTCGGCTTCCTCGGGTACTATGCCTACCTCTCGAATGCGGTCGCTAATTTGTTTGAATGTCTCTACAGGTCCGACGATTTCAATGGTCTCGTCATCGAAATTAACGTCATCTGCGCCAGCTTCGACGGCTAGTTCAAAAATTTCATCAGGATCGCATCCTTCAGCAGGGAATGAGAAATAGGCTGTGCGGGTGAACTGCCAGGCTACGGAACCGCCCTCACCCATCGAGCCGCCAGCTCGTGTGAGGATATGACGGATGTCGGAGACTGTTCGATTGCGATTGTCAGTCACACACGAAATGAGCAGGGCGACACCGTGCGGTCCATATCCTTCATAAGTGATCTCCTCGAGTGCACTGCCTTCCCGCAGCTCACCAGTCCCACGTTTGATTGCACGTTCGATATTTTCTTTGGGCATATTGCTTGCGCGAGCACGGTCGATTGCGTATTGTAAGCGCAGGTTGCTATTGGGATCACCGCCCCCGTCGCGTGCTGCAACCGTGATCTCACGTGCTAAAGTAGTAAAAATTTTGCCCCGTTTGGCGTCTTGGGCACCTTTCTTCCGCCGGATCGTTGCCCAATGCGAATGACCAGACATAATGTACTCCTCTAATACTTTTTATCATGAAATGACGGGCAGATAAGCTTGTGAATGAGCCCGTTCGGATTGATCCTCTTTCGAAAAATTATACCATTAGGATGCTCTTGAATTAGGACTAGGTGGCAGTATTTGTGTGTATCAACGTGACCTACAAATTCTGAAGATGAAAAAGTCATCGGTTAGCAATTGGGACAATATGAAAGACCTGCCGCTTGAGATAGGGGCAGGTCGTTGGGTTTCACATTCTCGTAAATGACAGATTATTCGCTTAACTCTTCATCATCCTGGATGAAGGCTTCCACCATCTCCAGGGCGATCTCATCCTTAAACTGTTTCGGTGGGGACTTCATGAAATAGGATGAAGGCGCGATTAATGGGCCACCGATACCACGATCAAGACCGATTTTTGCACAGCGGACCGCGTCGATTATGACACCGGCTGAATTGGGTGAATCCCACACTTCGAGTTTCGCTTCGAGATTGAGCGGCACATCGCCGAAAGTTGTCCCTTCCATGCGGATATGGCACCACTTTCGGTCTTCAAGCCAGGGAACATGATCGCTGGGTCCGACATGAATGTCCTTCTTATCTATTGCATAAGGCAGCATGCTGGTAACAGCATTGGTTTTGGAGATCTTTTTGGACTCTAATCGATCGCGGTCGAGCATATTCAGGAAATCAGTATTGCCCCCGAAGTTGAGTTGGTAGGTGCGGTCGAGTTTGACACCCCGATCAACGAACAGGCTGGTCAATACTCGGTGCACGATGGTCGCACCAACTTGGCTTTTGATGTCATCGCCGATGATCGGTAAATTGCGTTCGCGGAAGCGCTCAGACCAGTATTCAGAGCTGGCAATAAAGACCGGAATACCGTTGACCATCGCACAGCCTGCATCCAGAGCTTGTTCCATATACCATTTAGTCGCCATCTCTGACCCGACTGGTAGATAGTTGACTACCACATCGGTTTTCGTTTCCTTCAGAATGCCGATAATGTCTGCAGTTGGTCCAGGTGCCTTGGTCACGATTTGAGAGAGATACTTACCCAATCCATCGTGTGTCATCCCGCGATGAACCGGGACTTTAAGGTTCGGAACTTGAGCAAATTTATAGGTGTTGTTGGGGAAAGCATAAATGGCTTCTGAGAGATCTAGGCCGACCTTGGTATCGACTACGTCAAATGCAGCTGTGAATTCGATATCTCGGATGTGGTAGCCGCCTAGGTTGACGTGCATCAAGCCCGGTACTCGTTCATCATCTTTAGCGTTCTGGTAATAATGAACGCCCTGTACAAGTGATGAGGCACAATTGCCCACCCCGATGATTGCCACCCGGACTTTATTGTTTTCACTCATTTACTACTCCTTAGATGTTTGGATATAAATTATTAGTGGTGTTTCTGTAACTGAGACCTTATTTTACTCTGCCCACCAATATATTGCCAACCTTTTTGGCTAGATTGGCACAAAATCCGCAACTAAGTCTAAAACCTTTGTGGAATTGTTGCTCTTCTTACAGTTCCGTAAATTGATCGATTTTACGCCAATTTTTATTGGTGATTTGTTGATTTATGCAGAAATGGATGTATAATCCTAGTATAGGACGCTTGCGCATATGATGAATGGGAATAATACCGAACAGCGCCTTAAGTCGCTTGAGCGAATGGTTTTATTGGGTACGGCACTGAATAAGCTCGAATCGCTCGAGGATTATCTATGCGCGGTTTGTGAAGCGACCTGCGAGGTATTACAATGTGGGGCTTCTTCAATCCTATCATATGAAGAAGAAAGTGGGACGCTGAAGTTTATCTCGGCACCAGCCGACCAGATGGAGCGTTTGCACAGCATCCGCGTACCTCTAGAAAACAGCGTGGCAGGCGAGGCCTATACGAGCGGTGTACCGGTTATCGTCCAAAATGTGAATGATGATCGGCTAGTTTTCCGTGCGGTTGATATGGAAACCACTTTCAAAACCGAATCGATCTTAGCAGCACCGATAAAATATGGTGATGATATCATTGGTGTTTTGGAGGCGCTAAATAAGAACGACGGCCAGCCCTTTAACAGCGACGATATTGTTCAGTTAGGGTACTTGGCTTCTTTGACTGGTACCGCGATATTTAACCGTATCCTGTTTGAAGAAGCAGATATGGTTGAAAAAGAGACTGAGAATTTAGGTGAACGGCGGACAGAACTTTACGAGCTTGCCACCCGCGAGATTCGTGGACCATTGGCTGTGATCATTGAACAAGCACATGCACTTGAAAGCCGCATGCACTTAGATACGATTGGCTATCCAAAATTAGAAGCGATAATCGAGAACGCAAAACAACTCCAAGCTACGCTAGATGAACTTACACGCGCGGAGAAAAAAGATACCAGCCACCCACGCTTCAGGCGTACACCAATAGATATCTGTGACTTGATCCGCCAAGTAAGCAATTCTTACCAGCTGCAAGCTGAGTCGGGGAAGAAACAGCTTCGTCTAGACCTCCAAATTGCTGATGACCTGATCGTCAGCGGAGATGAAGAGAAGTTAGGTATTGCGTTAAGTAATTTGATAAAGAATGCACTAACGTATACCGAGCGCGGGGATATGATCATGGTCAGTGCTTTGCAGCAAGAGCGCTTTGTCAAAATTTCGGTGATCGATACTGGTATCGGTATTACCGCTGCTGAACTAGAGCATGTATTTGAGCGCTTTTATCAGGTAAAAGCTCACGAGAAATACCGCCGCGGTGGTTTGGGGATGGGCTTACCAATAGCAAAGACAATGATCGAGATGCATGGCGGCGAGATATGGGCGGAGTCAGTCGTTGGGCGCGGCAGCAATTTCTCCTTTCGCTTGCCTCTGTAGCTCCAATCAACCGATATACCTTAAGTTACCTGCGATGGATAGTTACCTTGCCGAAAGATTGGGGCTGGATTATAATCGCGCCGCATTGTTCAAGAAGAC
Source organism: Anaerolineales bacterium (assembly GCA_041551115.1). Taxonomy (GTDB): domain Bacteria; phylum Chloroflexota; class Anaerolineae; order Anaerolineales; family UBA4823; genus DAOVXM01. Next base: position 355 of record JBFENN010000119.1, on the reverse strand, counting down.
AGTGTGATCGGGGCGTGGCTCAGCCCGGCTAGAGCGCACGGTTCGGGTCCGTGAGGTCGGCGGTTCAAATCCGCCCGCCCCGACTATAAACAGGAGCTGCTCCATATGTCCGGAGCAGCTCTTTTATTAGAGATTAATTAATAATCTTCCATTCTTGGATGTTCGTTCTTTCGGTATAATCTTTCGCAGGTTCCCCTACCAAATCGAAACCATCTGCCCAAAAAGATAGCTCGCATGTACCTGAGATGAGCATTCAACCTGCTTCCTTTTTAGGAGAACGCCAATGACCCGTAAAATGATCATTGATACTGATACGGCTTCGGATGACGCGGTCGCGCTGATCATGGCGCTCCAA
>JBFENN010000118.1:0-9308 GCA_041551115.1 Anaerolineales bacterium | reverse complement strand
ATCTGCCTCTCTACGGGTTAGCTATGCTCAATTCATCTGTGACTACCCTTCCCGAGATACTCGTACAGCAGTACCAGACTGACCCAGACCATCCAATCATCACCCTGCAGATTCGGGGAGAAGATGATCAGAAGCTATCGTATCGGGATTTGATCCATGGTTCGGTAGGATACGCACAGGTGTTTGCGGAGGCTGAGATACCCCCAGGTGAGGTGCTTATTCTGATCTTAAATCACGGGCCAGAACTAGTCTGGGCTTTTTTTGGCGCAATCTTACATGGCGCGATTCCATCTATTATGCCCTTCCTCACCGAGAAACTGTCTCCAGAACAGTATCGCAACTCGCTTAGTGCATTATTTGATGTAACCAATCCCGCTGGAGTGATGACATTTCCAGATTTTATGCCGGAGCTCGCTCAGGCAGCCCAAAATTTACCCGAAACAAAGATCCTACTACCACCAAATAACCCCCGGAATCGATCTAGAGATTTCAGTGCATGCAAAGGGTTGCAGAGGCTAGGAAAGGACATCGCCCTCCTGCAGCACTCTTCTGGTACAACAGGCCTGCAAAAAGGTGTTGCCCTCTCCCACAAAGCTGTTATCAATCAAATAGAAAGCTATTCTCGAGCTGTTGATTTGCGCGCTGATGATGTTGTTGTTAGTTGGCTGCCGCTCTATCATGATATGGGGTTGATTGCAGGTTTTATTTTGCCAATACTTAGTGGTGTGCAGCTTGTATTGATGTCACCCCTGGATTGGGTAAAAGCCCCTTATCGGATGCTACATTCAGTGACCCAATATCGCGGAACATTAACATGGTTGCCAAATTTTGCCTTCAACTTTTGCTCCCAGAAGATCAGACCACGGGACCTAGAAGGAGTGAACCTCTCCTCTTGGAGAGCTGTTATCAATTGCTCTGAACCAACTATGTGGGACAGCCATCAACAATTTATTTCACGATTCCAACCTTATGGTCTTGATCCACACGCTGTAGCGACAAGCTACGCAATGGCAGAAAATGTATTTGCTGTTACCCAGAGCAACATCAATCTTCCCTTAACTGTTGATTATATAAATAAGGATATTATTGCTTCTAAAAACCGGGCTGTACCAACTTCAAACGATGAATGTGCGGTTAAGATGCTTTCTGCCGGATCTCCAATCGACAATACACAAATCCGGATCATCGATGTCGACAACCTTGATCTCGCTGAACGGCATGTTGGTCAAATAGCGATAAAGAGCGATTGTATGCTTACGGGGTACTACCGCCGCCCAGACTTAACAGCAACATCGTTTCTTGAGGGATGGTACCTCACCGGCGACCTTGGGTATATCGCGAATGGAGAATTATTCGTTACCGGAAGAATGAAGGACATCATTATTGTCGGTGGAAAAAATGTGTATCCACAGGATATTGAAAGACTTGCCTACCAGGTTGAAGACGTTTATCCAGGACGTGCCGTGGCATTTGGAATTTTCAACGAACAAACCGGTACGGAAGATGTTGTTGTTGTTGCTGAATCTGAGGCCCAAGATGATGACGAACGCACCATAATTGCCAATCATATCCGCCAGAATGTAACAAAAGGTTCTGCAATAGCCCTGAGATATGTTGAGTTAGTTGAGCGTGGCTGGTTGATAAAGACAAGCAGTGGCAAACCCGCGCGGAATGCCAACCGCGAGAAGTATTTGACCTTTTTTAGTTAATCCCTTTTTTATACTTTATGACTAATTTAGGAAGCGCTCTTTTGGGCCATCACGTCATGATACAGCTCAACAACGCGCGCCGCGATTTTGTCCCATCCATACTCTTGTGCAAATTCAGCAGCCTGCAGCGCTAATCGTTCACGCAAATCTGGATTCGTGATTATCTTTTCAAGTCGATCAGCCAGAGCTTGTGGTTCATCAGCAGGCACGGTATAACCTGTTTTCCCATCCTCTATCAGGAATGCTAATCCGCCCACCTCTGATGCTACAACGGGTGTGCCACATGCCATGGCTTCTAAGGCGACCATTCCGAAGGACTCGTAATGAGACGGCATAACCACAGCATCTGCAGCTGAGTAGTAGTACGGCAGATTGTCTTGCCCACGCCGTCCTAAGAACGCCACTAGATCACTTAACCCATGTAGGTCACATAAAGATTTTAGCCGCGACATCTCACTGCTAATCGCGGCAGGGCTTATATCTGGATCACCACCAATTATCGATAGGCACACAACTGTACCGCGGTCCTTCAAAATCGCTATTGCCTCAATCAGGGTGTCAATACCTTTTAAGGGTTCTATCCGACCAACATAAAGCAGTACCTTGTCACATGGTGGAAGACCGATATATTCCTTGGCCTCATCATCTGGAATTGGGTAAAAATGACTTAGATCAACCCCCGGTGGGATTACCTGTACTTTGGGTGCGTTAACATCATACAACCACTGAAGCTGTGCCAATTCAGCAGGTGTGGCAGCGACAATCCGATTTGCGATTGCGATTACTTTCTTCTCACCCTGAATGCGGTATGTCCCCTCCATCTCTTCTGGAGACCTCGCAACTCTTTGCTTCATTAAGCCCAAAGTATGGAACATGTGCACAATCGGAATATGCCAAACGTTTTCGAGCTCACCGGCTGCCATACCTGACATCCAATAGTGACTGTGGATCACATCATAGGTAAGTTCTTTCTTTTCAGTGAACTCTAATATTCCCTTGACAAAATCGGGTATGTGATAGGCTAACTCATCTTTCGCAAGAGGGATCTCGGGTCCCGCTGGGACATGGACAACTCGGTTGCCAAATCCAAGGTCATGGAGCACATGTGGGACATGCTCGTCTTGTGAACGTGTGAACACATCAACGCGGACACCTACTCGCCCTAACTGCCGGGTTAATTCACGTACATATACATTCATACCCCCAGTGTCTTTTCCACCCAATGTGGCTAGCGGGCATGTATGGTAAGAAAGCATCGCGATTTGCATCATTCACCAGTTTTTCAAGCCCCGAGAAGGAGGCGAGGATATCCTTGCACTAAGAAAGTATACCTTGTATAATGTGCCCGCATTTCAAAGCAGAGAATGCCACCGTAGCTCAGGCGGTAGAGCAGGCGTTTCGTAAACGTCAGGTCAAGGGTTCGAATCCCTTCGGTGGCTTTTTCGTGTTATCAACAACTGCGCACGTACGTTTAGACACCCCAATACCAATCACTTCCAGTATAATTCTTTTATGGCGAAAAACACAACCCCACTTGTAATTGGCATTTCGGGTGGGACTGGATCAGGGAAGACAACGGTCGCGAATGCTATCCTAGAGCGAGTTGGGATAGATAATATATCCTTCTTGCCTCACGACGCATATTATAAGGATTTGCGTGACCTTTCACCAGCACAGAGAATTGATGTTAATTTCGATCATCCAGACTCTCTAGATACTGGATTGTTGATAAAACATATTAAAACTCTCAAACAACATAAACCAATTTCTTTACCGGTCTACGATTTCAAAACCCACCGCCGAACGGCAGACACTATCCTCGTGGAACCACAACCTCTGATCTTAGTTGAAGGAATCTTGATCTTCATCGAGGCAGAACTTAGGGAGTTATTTGATATCAAGATATTTGTGGATACAGCCGCAGATATCCGGTTCATTAGACGTTTGGAGAGAGACCGGCAGGAGCGGGGAAGAACAACGGCATCTGTGATCAACCAGTACTTGTCTACGGTGCGCCCTATGCATCTCGAGTTTGTCGTTCCATCCAAACGCTACGCAGATGTTATTATCCCGGAGGGCGGTTGGAACACCGTTGCTCTGGATATGGTTGTAGCCAGGCTTGATGCAATGTTAGGATACAATCGCGAAAACTAAAACCAACTCTTGAAAGGATACTTCATGCAAACACCCAGCAAACAATGGTCAACTGCTCCAGAAATGTCCATTGATCCGACAATGAAATACTCAGCAAAATTAGAAACAGATAAGGGGGATATCCTAATAGGTCTAACTGCGGAAAAAACACCAATTACAGTTAACAACTTCGTCTTCCTTGCCCGTGAAGGTTTCTATGATGGGACAATTTTTCATCGTGTAATCCCTAATTTTATGGCTCAGGGCGGTGATCCAACTGGTACAGGTAGAGGCGGTCCAGGTTATCATTTTGAGGATGAATTTCATCCATCACTTAAGCATGATGGTCCAGGCGTTCTATCGATGGCAAATGCCGGTCCCAGAACCAATGGCTCACAATTCTTTATCACTCATGTGGCTACTAATTGGTTAGATGGAAAACACAGTGTATTCGGATATGTGACAAGTGGCATGGATATTGTTTTATCGATCCCTGCTCGTGATCCACAGAAACCTGAATACGATGGCGTGGTTATTCGCTCTATCACAATTACCAAAGAATAGAGACATATTTGATACTATCTTGGAAAGTTGGAGATTATCCCAGATCATTCATATATACCTACCTTCTAGATAAATGAAGTCAAGGAAGGGCTTAACGCTGGCACGCATATTGGCGTTTATTATCGTCATATCGTTCAGCGTTTTTGTCTTCAGCATACGTGATCAAGCAGAAAATCTAGCTTACTACGGATACCCCGGGATTTTCCTGCTAGCGTTCCTCTCGTATGCAACAGTATTGCTTCCAGCCCCCGGAGTTGCTGTTGTTTTCACGATGGGAGGTGTGTTCAACCCTCTGTTAGTAGCTTTAGTGGCTGGAGCTGGTGCGGCCTTAGGTGAGATGTCAGGATATTTAGCCGGTTTCAGTGGACAAGCTGTAACTGAACGAGCTCCCCTTTACGAACGGCTTACGAGCTGGATGGATAGAAAAGGTGGATTAACTGTATTACTCTTATCTGCCATACCCAACCCTTTTTTCGATATAGCTGGTGTAACAGCCGGCATACTTAAGATGCCCATTCCGAAATTCCTTTTGTGGGTATGGGTTGGTGAGACCATAAAAATGACTATATTTGCTTTTGCAGGAGCGAACCTGATAAATCGATTCTTGTCTTGAGCTTTCACCTTAGTCTACAGGAGAAACAATGTCCCAATTTTCCGCTATTGATGAATATTTAAAGCACAATCTGGATCAAAGCATAGCAGAACTATCAGATCTGGTAGCTCAACCTTCTGTAGCTGCTCAAAACTGGGGGATATCCGAATGTGCTGAGCTGGTTGCTGGGATGCTGCGAAAGCGAGGCTTTAGGGTAGATATCATCACTACGGAGGGTTCGCCGATCGTGTTTGCGGAAAGAACTGCGGAAAATTACCTAGACGCAAAGACCCTACTCTTTTATAACCATTATGATGTTCAACCCCCAGAGCCGCTAGAATTATGGGAAAGCCCACCCTTTGATCCTCAGATACGTGAAAACAAGTTGTTCGGCCGAGGAGTGAGTGATGATAAAGGACATATTACTAGCAGGCTCTTCGCAATTGATGCGCTGTTAGAAACCCAAGGAGATTTACCCTGCAATGTAAAGTTCGTTATTGAGGGTGAGGAAGAGACTAGTAGCAAGCATCTTGCCGATTTTGTGAAGGGAAATACCAGCAAGCTTGATGCTGATGCGTGTATATGGGAATTCGGGGGAGTTGACCACCATGATGTACCATTACAGTATCTTGGATTGCGCGGTATCTGTTATGTAGAACTATCGGTTCAAACAGCCGATATTGATGTCCATTCAGGTTTGGGTGGATCCATATTTCCAAATGCCGCCTGGAGACTGATATGGGCACTCAATTCATTGAAGGATGAAGAAGAAAATATTCTCCTACCTGGCTTTTATGATGACATAATTCCATATACAAGGAGAGATCGAGAACTCTTGGCAGTGTTACCTGATTTGGCAGATGAATATAAACAGCGTTATGGCGTAAGTAATTTCATAAAAGGACTTGATGGAGGTATCGATTTACGCATTGCAGAAGTATTTGAACCTAGTTGTACTATCTGTGGTCTTTCATCCGGCTATCAAGGAATAGGACTTAAGACAGTACTCCCAGCAACAGCCAAAGCAAAAATCGATTTTCGCCTGGTTCGTGGTCAAACTCCTCAAAAAGTTCTCTCAGCATTGCGTGAACACCTTGATAACCGAGGTTTTGTAGATGTCAACATCGAGTACTTAGGTGGTGATAGCCCTTCCAAAACAGATCCAGATGACCCTTTTGTCATGTTAGTTGTTCAATCTGCCGAAGGAATATATGCTGATCACATGCAGATTGTTCCGATGGTTGGAGGGTCGGGTCCGGGTCATATATTTGAAGAGGCGCTCAATATTCCAATCGCAACTGCGGGCATCGGGCACCCGGGTTCTCAAGCCCACGCGCCAAATGAGAATATCCGGTTAGACTTATATCTTAAAGGTGCCCAGCACATAACGCGCATCCTCACAAATTTCGGCACTACATGATCGATTTCATGGGCATAGAATCAAAGTGCAGTGATGAATTCAGTATTTAAACACAATGTAGCTGTTCAATCCCTGGGGCTATACTTGCTGTTTGTGGTTCCAATCATCTTAATATGGGTTGGTTTCGAACAATTAATCTATCGCCGCCTTGATGAAGATGTTAAGTCAAGTGATTTGGCTCTTGCCAGAGCGGTAGCACAAGGAACAAATGCTACGATGGCTCGGTCCCTACAGACGGTAGAAGAGATCTCGAAATCGTTGGCAGTGGTTGAATCTAATCAAGGTTTGATGGAACAACTATTCCAAAATATCATCATTGCTCGCCCAGATTTCAACCTGATTTATCGCCTGGATTCTGATGGCGTTATGGTATATCACTACCCGGATGGACCAAGTTCAACTGTGGGTACCGATTTCTCTTTTCGCGATTATTTTCAAGAAGCAAAAGACAGCAATCTGCCTTTTTTCTCGCGCGGTCGAATCGCACCCATAACAGATGAGCCTGTCACTACGGCGGTTAAACCAATATGGGGCGTAGATGGTGAATTCCTCGGGATTGTTGCAACAAACATCACACTGCAATCTTTAAGTAATACCTTGGTAAGCATTGTAAAAGCTCAATCAACTGAAGGAGACCTAGAAATCTTCATCATAGATACTGACGGCAGGGTTATTGCGCACCCTGACTCAGCATTATTGCTAACCGATTTGAACAGTATTTTGCCGACTATAACCACTGCGGTATTGAATCGGGAGACCGGGAATACATTTATCAGTGATGATTCAGGTCAAGAGAGACTTTATACATTTGCCCCGATCGCTGCATCAAATTGGGGGGTCATAGTTAGCAGAGAGACATCGACTGCCTTCAGTACAATCAGAGCGATCCGCCAGGGCATCATCTTTACAATAGTTATATTTATTGTCGTGGGTCTGATATTCTGGTTGGCATTATCTCAGCGAGTATTACGACCAATTGAGAAATTGGCTGAAATCAGCGGCACTATAGGTATACAAAGAGGTATCTCCCCCCAGAACCAGGATAAACTCAATAAGCTGTCACAGCGACAGGATCAGATTGGTGAGTTGGCTACCAGCCTTCAACGTATGGAAGCATCAATCTCAGCCCGATTGCAGGAGCTCTCGACACTACTTCAAACCAGTGCTGCGGTTGTATCATCACTGGAACCAGAAACAGTATTGAACACAATTTTAGAGCAAGTAGAAGAATTATTGGGGGTCGATAAATGCGCAATAGTAGCTTTTGATGAACAACTAAGGCAATTCCGAGCCAGGGCAAGCCGGGGACTCTCAAATGCCTACACAGAGGGAGTCGTCATTGACCCTGCTGAAGCCGACTCCCTTGCTTTGCGCGCAATTAATAACAAAGAACCCCAACAGATCAGTGATACAGAAAGCGACCATACCTATGCTTTGAAACGAGATCGTTCTCGTTCCGAAGGATATCGATCCATTCTTGCAGTTCCCTTACTCACTTTGCACGCACCACCATCGGCTTTGCTCGTATACCGGCCTGATCCACACCATTTTTCAGATCAAGAAATAGAATTAACCTGCAGCTTCGCCAACCAAGCTGCGATGGCGATTGAAAATGCGGCACTATATTCGAGGAGCGATGCCAAGCTCCGAGGCCAAACCCGCCGATTAGAAGCCTTAATCCAATCCTTAGAAGAAGGGCTGATATTAGAGGATTTAGACGGGCGGATCTTATATGCAAACCGTAGCATCAGCGAGTTAATTGGTATCCCCGTACAGGACATTGTCAATACCCCCTTCTACCAATTTGTCGAAAGGCTGTTATCAATTTGCATTGAGTCAAATGGTAAAAAAAAGGATCACATCCGCTCCCAGATCACCCATGCACTCAAGGGAGAAGGTCCCCGCGAGGTAGATATCACCATATCTTTACATGCACATACCAGGTACCTACAAATGCATGTATTTGATGTCACGGATGTGCATGGTAATTTGATTGGTCACGGGCAGCTTCTAAATGACTATACGCAAATCCGCAAGCTGGATATGATGAAATCCAGCTTGATCTCGACCGTGTCCCACGAATTAAGAACTCCACTCGCTGCTATCAAGGGTTATGTAACCACTCTATTAGCCGAGGATGTTGAATGGGATCAGCACAGCCAGCGGGAATTTTTGGAAATTGTCTCTCGTGAGACTGATCACCTGAGCACGTTGGTGTCAGAACTGATGGATATGTCACGTCTTGAGTCGGGTACGGTTTCGATACGACACACTGAAACTGATATTTTTGAACTTATTTCAAATGCATCCTTACGGGCATATCCCAAACCCCACCTCCCCTTAGTGCTAGATATCCCAGCAGAACTACCAGCCTTAATCGTTGACCCAAAGAAAATTGAAGCTGTTCTCCGCAATTTATTTGAAAACGCTACCAAATACGCGGGTGATGGAGTACCAATCCACGTGAGTGCCGAAATTCTACACCAATCGATAATTATTCGCGTGAAGGATCAAGGTCCTGGAATTCCTTTTGAATACAGTGAGCGCGTTTTTGAAAGTTACTACCAACTTGAGAATGGTTTACCCATCCAATCTTCTGGATCGGGTCTAGGTTTGGCAATTTGTCGTGGTTTTGTCAAAGCCCACGGTGGTGAAATTTGGCTTGAGCCTGTAACAACTGGCACATGTATTGCTTTTTCTTTACCACTCAATCCAGAGGAACCTTCTGCAGCATGATAACTCAAGTAGAGTAAAATTCTATTATGATTCCGATCACGATCCTGGTCGTCGACGATGAAAAATCTCTGCGCGAATTTGTTTGCCGAAATCTTGAAATTCGAGGCTTTCACGCACCATCTGCAACCAATGGGATTGAAGCGATTAAACTATT
>JBFENN010000117.1:0-9331 GCA_041551115.1 Anaerolineales bacterium | reverse complement strand
GGCACCTTTCAAGATAGTATCGTACATTGTCGTCCCGTCCAGTGCTTCCCATCCATCAAATACTCCGCTGTTGTAGTTGTAAGATGGCAGAGACCCAATGGATTGATTTGAACCGGTTGTCTCAGCAGTGCCGTATTTTCCTAACCCTGCGATATCCGAATCTGCCAGATTTGCCGCGCCCCATTTGGCTAGCTGATTTAGGCTGGATTTGTTAGCTATACTTGGGCGTTTTTTCCCTCGAACAGCAACTGCTTTCAAGTTCTTGGAACCCATTACCGCCCCCAAACCAGTCCGTCCATTGGCACGATTGGACATGCTGAATATGCCAGCAAAACGCACCCCGTTTTCACCCGCAGGACCTATTTGAAGTACTTCGATTTTCTCATCATCCAGTTCATCTTTAATGATGGCTTCCGCATCACCGGTGATCTTTCCCCATAAGTGTGCTGCCTCACGTAGTTCGTATTCGCCATCGTGGATCCATAAGTAGACAGGTTTCTCGGACTTGCCCTTAATCACAATTGCATCAAATCCAGAGAACTTGAGTTCAGCAGGCCAGAATCCACCACCCTGTGAGTCACCAATAGCACCTGATAGTGGTGATTTGGCGGCGGCGGTCATGCGGCTCTGGCCAGAGATGGCTGCTCCTGTTAGAACGCTCAGTGCCAGGACCAGGACGTTTTCTGGTCCTAATGGATCTGCTCCAGCTGGCATTTCATTGAGAAGGTAATGCATAGCCATTGCACTGCCACCCATATATTTTCGATAGAATGCTGTATCTGGTTCTTCAACGCTGAATTGGCGACTGGTGAGGTCAACATGCAAGATTTTTCCGTTATACCCGTAAGCCATTGTTATCTCTCCTTCTTGTTTTACGTTTGCGGTCAAATTGGATATCTAGCCACCGCTAACCGATGAAAATAACTTTACTTCATCCCCATCCAATAACTGACGTGTTCGATCTGTTTCGTGAACACCGTTCACACTAATGACTACTCTACGCTTGATACCCAATTCATGCAGGATGTCAGCAAGCGTTGCACCTTCTTCAAGCTGGAGGACTGTGATCCCCTGGGTCTCTGAGGGCAGCTTATCACGTAATATCGAATAAAGTTTAAGGTGAATTACCAACTTTTCCTCGACTCAAACAGGATACCGCAAAATTTCAAACCATCTGTTAGTGAAGGTCAACTGAGGGTATGATCCAATTCTACTTAGTGTTAATTGATTCTACCAGTCTTGTATTCTCGATAAGGAAATCCACTATTTGGTGAACCCATCCAAAAATGCCTGTTTGCTATCATCAAGTGACATCATCTGATTTTGGTTCTTCGCGTTAGTTCACGAGCGGACTCGGATACCTTTTGGATCATACATAGGCCGCAGGGATGCTTTAGCGGGATAGCGCTCTCCGGCTATGTCAATTTCATAGACACCACTGTTGATGAATTCCGCTGTAGCACCATGTTCGTTCTCAACGAAGCCCATCCCCATGGCACCCCCAAGGGTAAATCCATAAGCTCCGGTTTGTAAATAGCCAACAATCTCTCCATCCCGGTAAATAATTTCATTTCCATACAGCAGTGGTTCTGGATCCTCCAGCAGGAATTGAACCATCCGGTACTTAATCGGACCTCCTTCCATATGACGCAAAAGGGCTTCTCTGCCAATAAAACCACCCGGTTTGTCGAATTTTACAGCAAAACCAAGACCGGCCTCGATGGGAGTGTCCAAATTATCCATATCATGACCGTACTCGCGGTAAGCCTTTTCAATCCTAAGTGAATTCAGGGCTTGAAAACCTGCATGTTTCAGTCCCAAATCTTGTCCGGCTTCAACAATTGTCTCATAAACATGGACAGAAAACTCACTGGGGACATAGAGTTCGAATCCCAATTCGCCTTCATAGGTGACCCGCATAGCGCGTACAAGCGCATACTTAATATCGATTTCCTGTGTAGTCATGTATGGAAATGCATCTTTCGATATATCAGCAGTTGTTATCCTTCGCATCAGTTCACGAGATTTCGGTCCTTGGATATTCATGAGGGTGTACCCAGATGTCATATCGGTGACAAAAGCGTGTGCGTCATCAGGGATATGCTTTTTCAACCATAAGAGGTCATGAGTATAAAAATCTCCAGCGCTGACAATGAAGTATTTGTCCTCCGCCAGACGGCTGACGGTTAGATCCGCTTCCATCCCGCCGCGCTCGTTCAACCATTGTGTGTAAACAACTTTGCCCACAGGTACAGCAACATCATTGGCACAAATATTATTCAACACCTTCTCCGCATCATGACCCTGCACGAGAAATTTCGACATAGAAGTAACATCCATAAAGATCACATCGTCCCGGCAGGCTTTATGCTCCGCAGCCAAATAATCAAACCAGTTTTGCCTGCCCCAGGAGTATTTTTCAATCTTGGGCTTGACCCCTGTAGGGGCGTACCAATCTGGGATCTCCCAGCCCATACCTTCTGCAAAGAACGCCCCTGCTGCTTCTAATTGATCATGGATAGCTGTTCTACGGGCGTTGCGGGATGTCTGCATCGATGTGTTTGGAAAGATAAGTTGATATTGCCAACCTAATGTTTCCACGGTTCGGTCAGTCAAGTACTTCTGATTCCCCTGGAAGGGAAAACATCGAGCAATATCTATATGCGTAGATTCTACAGGACAATAACCATCTACAATCCATTGGGCCATAATCTTCCCGACCCCACCGCCTTGAAGAATGCCCAACGAGTTCAATCCAGCGGCAACGTAGAAGTTTTTCAGTTCAGGTGCTTCGCCAAGAAGCGGACCACCATCAGGCGTAAAACTCTCCGGACCACAGAATAATTTATGAATGCCTGCATTTTTAAGAATGGGAACACGCTCTGTAGCTATTTCAATATATGGCATCATGCGGTCCCAATCAGGTTTTATCTCACCAAAAGAGAAGTTTTTTGGTATGCCATTCACCCCCCATGGAGCAGCAACCGGTTCAAAGAAACCGACCAACAGACCGCCCACCTCTTCCCTGAAGTAAGCATATCGGCCAAAATCTTCTATGATTGGTAAATCTGGATGCACGCCATCGATGGGTTCAGTGAGTAAATAGTAGTGCTCTGCTGCCTGCAGCGGAACGTTTACTCCAGCAAGTTTCCCTATTTCCCGCCCCCACAAACCAGCACAGTTGACTACGATCTCGGCTTCAATTTCTCCTTTTTCAGTGACAACGCCAGTCACATAGCCATCATTTTGGATGATGCCAACTACCTCAGTTTCTTCAAAGATTTGTGCACCTCTACTCCGAGCGCCTTTAGCCAGCGCCATTGTGAAGTCAACTGGATTGGCGCGTCCATCTTCCGGTGTATAAAATCCGGCTAAAATGTCACTGGTTTCAGCGAGGGGCCACATCTCTTTTACTTCAGATGGTGAGATTTCTTGATAATTCACCCCAAGCCTGCGTGCAGCAACAGCCATCCTGCGCCTCTCTTCCAGCCATTCTGTGCTGGTAGCCAGCTGCAGGTAACCTATTGGATTGAAACCAGTTGGTTGACCGGTTTCAGCTTCAAGGGTTTTTAATAGCTCTATCGTGTAGGTTGACATTTCGACACTTAGTTCATCCCCACTTGGTGTCACAATCAATCCCGCTGCATGCCATGTTGTTCCTGCTGTCAATTGACTGCGTTCCAGCAGTAGCACATCACGCCAACCAAGTTTTGTCAAATGATATGCTACACTGCACCCAATCACACCCCCTCCAATGATTACTACTTGGGCCTGTGAAGGTAATGAAGCATTACCAGTAGATTGGGGCTGGTCCTTCGTCATAATCGCTCCATTCAAGTTCATATTGGACTTTATTCATCCTTGGGTGTTGGGTTGCTTTCTGCGAATTTAGATTGGATAAAGGTTAAAATCCTAGAATTGCCAAAGCACTGATCAAATATTTGCTGGAACGATCTGCTACTACGCCGGTATATTTTATACAATGCTGTGGTCATCTTCTAGTAAATCTGAGGGCAGCCAGGTAGCGAAATCCTTGACTCTTAGCGGCAAGAGATAGGATTGAGTGTTACGAACACCGGGTATCGTTCCCAGTACCTCAGTAATAAAAACAAAGAGCTCTTCGATATTGCGCGCTCGCAATGAGACGATAACATCCGTCTCACCAGTCGCACAAGCTACATAGCTAACTTGTGGAAACTCAGCAGTTCTCTCAGCCACATGACGTAACTGTCCCGGTTCAGTTTCGATGAACACTTCGGCCATAACACTATATCCAACGACATCCGGGTTTACCACAGCTCGAATGTCAATGATGCCCTTGTCAATCAGTGCATCAATGCGATTTGTGATCGTTCGTGCTGATACGCTTTCTAATCGCCGTTCGATCTCGACGCTTGGCATCCGTCCGTTCTGATTGAGCAGTTTAATGATTGCCCAATCAATGTGATCAAGTTTCTCCATGAGCACCATTCCATACCAGATGAGTATTGCTTGGGTCGAGCTGGCAACAACCACCAGAATAACTCATCCTTTCCGAAATGTCAATGATTTCATACAGTAATTTCAGAAACGGATACAATATTCTCAAACAATAGCATTAAACGAAACTATCATGTTATACTATAGCTATTATGCTTTGAGACACAGTTTCGTGTTATACATCATGCTTCTTGCATTTTCCTGGGAGCGCGACCAAAAAACCGGATATGATCAACACAATTCTAGCTGTACCTATCCATCGATATTCGAACAAGGACCATCATCCATGAAAATAAGTGAAAAGAATCAATTAATCAATAAGTTATCAGAAACGCACGCTTTTACTCGCAGGGTCATTGAGGGAACCGATCCAGATTTTTGTATATACCCAGATGCTGACTGGCGGATACGGGACATCATCGGGCATATTGCGACTTGGGATCGACAGGTTGCCAATTCCTTAAAAGCATTCATGATGGGAAATGAATATTGCATACCAGATCTGGAGGAGGATTCATTCAACCTACAGCAAGTCATGGAGTCACGAAAGATGACTGCTCACCAGGTTTTCCAAGAAGGGCAGCAAGCACGGAAGGATTTTATTCAGGCAATCGAGGAAATTTCACTTGATCGATTCCCCGGTGATCTGCTCTATCCATGGGGAGATGAACGTGGAAACATTGTTAAATTGGTCGAATATATGATTGAGCATGAAATTGAGCATAGAGATGAAATTGTGAAGGCACTAAAAGGATCGAATGAGGATTGACATAGCCAACTACGATCTTTTGAGCGTTATGATATATATAAACAGGAAGAGATATGGCCAATCTTAGGCCGATAAAACCCTCGCAGCACTTTAATGTTCTCCGTGATGACCAGGTTGCCGAGATACAATCTGGCACTCTTCAGATCCTTGAGCGGGCTGGAGTGCACTTCCCTTCGGAGAGCGCCTTGCGCGTGTTCGCTGAACACGGAGCTCAAATAGATGAGGAGAATCAGATTGTACACATTTCACCTGACCTGGTGCTGCGGGCAATGAGCCGGGCTCCGCGCACGTACACTTTATCAGGACGGGTTGCAGGAACTGATCTGACTCTGGATGGTACATCCAGCTACTTCGCAACCGATGGTTGCGGAACGGAAACCATTGACTTGAATTCTGGCAAGCTCCGAAGCTCAAGTAAAGAAGATGTGGCAATGTTGGCTTGCGTGGCGGATTACCTCTCATCAATTTCTTTCTATTGGCCGATCGTCAGTGCACAGGATTATGGAATTACTGCCCCTTTACACGAATTGGATGCCAGCTTCAACAATACAGTTAAGCATGTTCAGAGTGCAACGATCATTGGTGAGAGAATGGCAAACTTCTCTCTGAAAATGGCAGAAATCATCGCCGGTGGGCACACTGAGATGCGTATCCACCCCCCTATTTCAAGCTTGGTCTGCACGATTGCGCCCCTTGGACAGGATAAAGAAGGGATTGAAGGGGCAATGGTCTATGCAAAAGCAGGGATTCCGGTTGGATTTATGGCGATGCCAAACATTGGCTCGACCTCACCAGCAACAATAGGCGGCGCATTAGTGATCGGCAATGCAGAAGTAGTCAGTGCAATGGTATTAATGCAGTTGGTCGCTCCCGGTTCACCTGTCTTCCACTCGATATTAGCCTCGGTTATGGATCCGCGTTCAGGCAATTACATAGTCAGCGTGCCTGAAAAGTACTTGTGCAACGCAGCGGCAGTACAATTAGCACATGATTGGGGTGTTCCTGCATTAGCAGGGGGTTTTAGCGTGGATTGCCCCGAACATGGATCATGGCAGCTTGGCAGGGATAGTGTGTATACCTCCCTGTTAACCCCATTGGCAGGGGCAGAGATGGTAGAAGGCCTTGGCTTACTGCGGGCATCTACATTACTACTGCCGGAACAGATCATATACGACGATGAGATATACCACACTCATCGGGTAATGTTAGAAGGAATCAATACCAATCCCGATCAACTTGCGTTAGAAGTGATCAAGAGCGTCGGTCCGGGGGGACATTTCCTCAACCAGAAACATACCCGCCGGACTATTCGGGATATTTGGATGCCAGAACTTACCCACCCTGCTCCAAGAATGGTTTCTCAAACCTCACCTGATATCCGTGGAAGAGCTAAGTCGAAGTTTATTAAGATCCTAAATGAACATAAACCAGAACCGCTCCCAGCGGATATCCAGTATGAACTACAGAGAATTATCAAGTCGGCCGAGCAGCAGAAATTTTGACAAATTCTTAGCAGATATTTTTTATTTCTCCAACTGGAGGTTCAAATATGATCGAGCAAATTCGTGAACTGGGCCGAGTCAGTCTGGTGCAGGTTCAACCAGATGGCATAATTATTAAGACACCTAATGGTTATTATTACGATCCATCACGACGAGTGGAGGTGGATAGACTTATCATCAATGCGCGTGGTATTGAAGCTAATACCCCCGAAGGTGAGCATGTACTTGATATTCATCACATTGACCATCCGAAAAAAGCTTATGGAAATGACGATCTTGTATGTATTGGGTTCACATCACATTACAAAGCGATGCGCACACGTTTTGGGGAACATATAGTGGATGGTGTAGCAGGCGAAAACATCATCATCGAATGTGAGCAGGAGATCTGGCCGGAGGATCTGGGTCAAAAAATCGTATTCGAGAACCAAGAAACTGGGTGCAGAGCATTGCTGGATGTGGTAAGCATTGCTGCCCCATGTGAAGAGTTCAGCCACTTTGCAGCAAACAGTCAGGACGAGCATCTGCCGGCTGATAAGTTAAAAGATACTCTTCAATTTCTGGGAAACGGCAGACGGGGCTTCTTATTAGTATTACACGATAATCAGGAGCCAGCGATTGTCTTACCCGGAGATAAGGTATTTACGACAGAGATGGAATAAATGGATACTCACCAATAACGTGGCACAAGATTGGTTTGCATGTACTAGTGTAACCAGATAGCAGAACTGTGGTACTTATGGGCTTGGATCCCGATTATCTTTTTCTCGAGTTAGCATTCTGTCGATAACTCGCATCCTAATTCATGTGAAGACCGAATAGCCAATTAGGACAGGAGTGCACATGTGGTTTCCTATGCAAAGACTTGCATTTTCTCATCAAAATTGAACCATAAAGTCTATACAAAAACTGCGAGCCCATGATACACATAGTTCAAACGAGAAATGTATTCCCAGGGCAACTGTAGAAAAGTAATTTTCTTTCTTATTTCCGAAAACGGTTTTAGATACGATTTGCCCAACCTCAACTAAACAAGATAGAATAAATGCAAAAGTTACAGTGGCTTCCTTTGTGCCCAAACAAATTTCTTGGGGAAATGAAATAATCCTAATTAGAAACTCTAGTTAAGGAGTACTCATGCGATTCGGTTATTTTGATGATGATGCCCAGGAGTACGTAATCACCCAACCTGATACACCACTGCCGTGGATAAACTATCTCGGTAGTGAAAATTATTTCGCCCTGATCTCCAACACTGCTGGGGGCTACTCATTCTATCAAGACGCGCGCCTGCGGAGGATAACCCGCTATCGTTACAACAATGTCCCTCTGGACTATGGCGGGCGTTATCTCTACCTTCGGGATAATCAATCAGGCGAGTACTGGACTCCAATGTGGCAGCCCATGCGCCGCCCTCTCGATGATTATCGATGCCGTCATGGAATGGGGTACACGATCATCCAATCCTCAACCCATCAGATCAAATCCACCATCCGCTATCTCGTTCCACTTGGTGAAAATCTGGAGCTGTGGGATCTGACTTTGACAAACCATCGCAGCGAAGATGTCCAACTCGGATTATTCTCTTTGATCGAATTTGCACTTTGGGATGCCCTTGATGATGCGACGAACTTTCAGCGCAATTTTAATGTCGGCGAAGTTGAAATCCATGGCAGCACGATTTACCATAAAACAGAATACCGGGAGCGGCGGAACCATTTCGCTTACTTTGCTTGCTCTGAACCGTTAAAAGGTTATGACACCCAGCGTGAAGCTTTCCTTGGTCTCTATCGCGGTTGGGATGACCCCTTCGTTGTCGACAATGGTCAGTCAACAAATTCTACTGCCCACGGCTGGGCACCGATCGGTTCACATCACGTTGAGTTGTCACTTATACCCGGTGAGACAAAGCGTGTGGTCTTCATCCTCGGATATCATGAAAATCAAGAGAATTCCAAATTTATATCTACTAACGAACAATTGGTTAATCGGCAGCGAGTCGAATCTCTCATCGCCGATTATTCAGATCCACAACACGTTGACCTGGCGTACAACGAGCTGAAAGATTATTGGCAAGAGACTTTGGGCGCGCTTCAGGTCAGCACACCTGATGTGCACACAAATCGCATGGTTAATATCTGGAACGCTTACCAGTGTATGGTCACCTTTAATTTATCGCGTTCGGCTTCGTATTTTGAATCGGGTGTCGGTCGCGGAATGGGTTTTCGCGACTCGAACCAAGATTTGCTTGGTTTTGTCCATATGGCTCCAAACCGCGCTCGACAGCGTATCTTGGACCTGGCTGCGACTCAGCTTGAGAATGGCGGAGCGTATCACCAATACCAGCCGCTCACCAAGCGGGGCAATGACGCAGTTGGCAGCAACTTCAATGATGACCCATTGTGGCTCATCCTCGCGGTGGCGGCCTATCTCAAAGAGAGTGGTGATTGGACGATATTAGAAGAAATGGTGCCATACGATAACTCACCAGGCAGCGAGCAAACATTATATGATCACCTGCAGCGCAGTATCTGCTATACACTTGAACGCCTTGGACCACATGGATTGCCCTTGATCGGTC